>DBFSAO010000047.1:0-15145 GCA_048500675.1 Collinsella sp. | reverse complement strand
CCCTCGTCATATCCGTCATGTCCATCACCGCGCCTAGTGCAGAATCTTGGACAGGAACTCGCGGCAGCGCGGGTTCTCGGGGTTATCGAAGAAGTGCTCGGGCGTGCCCTCCTCCAGGATGCGGCCGTCCTCCATAAAGATAACGCGGTCGGCCACCTGGCGCGCAAAGCCCATCTCATGCGTCACGCAGATCATGGTGATATCCTCCTGCGCAAGCTCAATCATAACGTCCAGAACCTCCTGGACCATTTCGGGGTCGAGCGCCGAGGTCGGCTCGTCAAACAGGATGATGGGCTGCTTGGTGCACAGGGCACGGGCAATGGCGATGCGCTGCTGCTGACCGCCCGAGAGATTCTGCGGATACTCGCCGGCCTTATGCGCCATGCCAACACGCTTGAGCGCGGCGATAGCGATCTCGGTCGCCTCCTCCTTGCTCTTCTTTTGCAGCTTGATGGGCGCGAGCGTCAGGTTGCCCAGCACCGTCATGTTGGGATACAGGTTGAACTGCTGAAACACCATGGAACTATACTTGCGAGCCATCTCCAGGTGATTCTTTTTGGTGAGCGGCGTACCGTCGATGATGACCTCGCCCGACGTGGGCTCCTCAAGATAATCGACGCAGCGGATGAGCGTCGACTTACCCGAGCCGGAAGGCCCGATCATTACGAGCTTCTCGCCGCGCTTGACGGTGAGGTTGATATCTTTGAGCACATGCAGGTCGCCAAAGTACTTGTTGAGATGCTTGATCTCGATCATGTCTGCCATGAATGTCCCTTCCCTGCGTTTACACGAGTTGCATCATTGTACGGAAAGAATCGCGTTTCCGCAGCCCACACTGCACCACCGTTAAGAACCCGCAACCTTTCACCCACTCATTGGGCACTTATTGGCCCACAAAAAAGGGGCGCGACCGTAATGGTCACGCCCCCCTCAACATCAACTATGTGTCGGCCGGCACTTACGCCAATTTCGCTCCGACGATCTTGGCCGCCGCAGGCTTGTCGAAGTTGCCGCCGGTGGCCTTACCCAGAGCGCCCATGACCTGGCCCATCTGCTTCTTGGACGTGGCACCCAGCTCGGCGATAACTTGCCCAATCAGAGCCTCGAGCTCCTCGCCCGAAACCTGCGCGGGCAGCAGGCTCTCCAGAATCTTGACCTGCTCGGTCAGGTTGTCGGTACGCTCTTGGTCGGTGCCGGCCTTGATGGACATCTCCAGCGTCTCGCTCGTCTGCTTAATCAGACGCTTGATCATGCTGTTGACGTCTTCCTCGGTCACATCGCGACGCTCGTTGACCTCGATGTTCTTCACTTCGGCCTTAACCTGGCGAATGATGGACAGGCGAACCTTGTCCTTGGCCTTCATGGCCGCGATCATTTCCTTCTGCAGCTCTTCGTTGGTCATCTGCAAATCCTCCTCAATAGTGCGGGCGGCACTCACACGAGCGCCGCCCCATGATTACTCAGTCGTCGACGAATTGTCGGTCGAACTCTTGGTGACGCCCTTCAGGCTGACGTTGTACGGCACGTCCTTGGGCATGGGGTTAACGGTGATGTCGGCGTCCTTCTTGTACTGCTCCAGCCACTCGCTGTACGCAGTGCTCTCTGCCTGCGTCTTCACCACGTTGGAGACATACTTCTTGATGTCCCTGGGCACCTGTTTAATGTCATCGACCTGGCTATCGACATGGAAGTAGTCGGTGCACTTGATGATGTGGTAACCATACGTCGACTCGACGACGTCGCTCACGTCGCCCTTGTTAAGGCCTTCGAGCGCCGCCTGATAGCTGTCGACGAAGGTGGTGAGCTTGTCCCAGCCCACGTCGCCCTTCTTCTCCTTGGAACCGGTGTCGTCGGAATACTGCTCCACGGCGTCTTCGAAGCTCAGCTCGCCGGAGTTAATCTTGTCCAGGCACTCCTGCGCCTTGGCCTTGGCGGCAGCCTTGTCCTCGTCGGATGCGTCGGAATCGACCTTGATCAGGATGTTCGACGAGCGGCGGGCATCGTTGTACTTCGACAGGTTCTCGTTGATGTAATCGACGATCTCGCTGTCCTTGGGCTTGCTGGTGGGCGCCACGGCTTCCTTGAGCTTTTGCTGCGCCAGGCTCTCCTTGAGCGAGCTCTTATAGGTGTCCTCGGTGTAGCCGTAAGTCTTAAGGGTCTTCTTAAAGGTCTTGGCGCCGCCCGCGCTCTTGCACGCGTCCTTCCAAGCCTTCTCGACTTCCTCATCCGACACCGTCACGCCGTTTTCCTTCTGCGCCTGCTGAAGCAGAATCTGCTGCGCGTAGGAATCGATGAGCTGTTTGCGGTACTTCTTGGGCGTAAGGTCGTTGTTGACCAGGTACTGCGCCCAATCCTTGTCCTTGGTATAACCATAGGACGTGCGCATGCTCATGATCTGCTTGGTCACGGTGTCCTCGGTGAGGTTGGTGCCGTTGATGGTGGCAGCCACGCCACCAGTGAGCTTATAGCCCGAGCTGGCGCTTTCGGTCTGCGACATCAGGCCGGAGCACGCCATGGCCGAGACGGAGAGCAGCATCGCCAGCACGCCGATGACCACCAGGACAATCTTGACGGTCTTGGACACGTACGTCTTGCGCTGCTTCTTGCGAGAGCTGGAGGCGGCGCGGGCCTGCTGCTCGGGCGTCGGCGCGACCTCGGGGTTCTTTTTCTTGTTTGCCATGTTTGGCCTTTCACATCACGAATCGAACAAACGCCATTGTGTCACAACGCAGCCCCCGCGACAAAGGGGGCAACCCTGGCACTTGGGGACGTTCCTTTTCTGCCGACAGTTAGGGACAGCCCCCAAGTGCCGGCCTTAAAAGCGGCGGCGGATGGCGTCGACCATGCCCTGCGGCGTGGTCTGGCCGAGTACATCGGCTGCAGCGTCGGCATCCATAAAGATATTCATAAGCGCTTGCAGGGCCTCGACCTGGCCGCCCGGCTCGGCAATGCCCAGATTGATGATAATCTGCGCCGGCACCGGGGCGCCCATACCCGCCATCGCGTTGAACGTCACGGGTGCAGCGGGCTTTACCACCGCGATATAGGGCTTGGCCACAAATCCCGGATCGGTATGCGGAATGGCGATGTTTGCCGCCGGCATAGCGAGACCCGTGGGGTAGGCGTCCTCGCGCGTGCGGACGGCGTCGAGCCAACCCTCGGCAATGTAGCCGCGCGGAGCGAGCTCGTCCTCGAGCTGCGCAAACACCTCATCCGGCGTCGCACACTCCCAATCAAAAAACACCAGCTCGGGCGAGAATAGCATCTCGGCGTTATCCGCCATACCGTCCTCCAAAGTTGCATGAGGTTCACAATGCCCCATATGATAGCGAAACGAGACAGGCAAGGTTAGTCGAGGATCTCGATCATCTCGAGCGCACGCACGGGCGTCAGGCAAACCTCGGGCATTGCCTCCAGCATGCGTCGGTCACTCGTGACTACGTAGTCAACATCTGCCGTCTCGCCCGAAGCGATGATGAGGTTGTCTTCAAGATCCGGCATGCGCTTGCCAAGCATGCGCGCCATTTCGCACTCTGCCAACGAAAGCGGAGAGGCCGTCGCCACCTGCATCATGTGCTCAATGCAGGCCCACGACGCCGAGGCAAATGACACGTTAATCCCATTCGCATTCCGCCGGGCTAGACGCCGAGGCAAAATATAGAACACGTCCTTTGCCGTCGTCGGCGCGTACAGAAGGTCAATCTTTCCTGCCTCGGCAAGCTCCACCAGGTACTTCGCTTCGTCGAATGCCCCCTCTTGTAGGTAATAATCAAGCCACACATTCGTATCCACAAGCAGGTGCTTTGCCTCGATCATCGGCAATTCGCCTCCATGTCGGCAATCATCGCGTCATACATTTCATCGCGTACGGCATCCCAGTCTTCCGCAGACGATTCAGCTGGCGCAAAATCCGAAGCGCTTAGCCCCAACGAGGAAAAAGCTAGGCCACACCCCTGCTCGGCAAGGCTCTTCGCGCGGGGCAGCTCACGCTTATCCGCCAGCATAAATCCCGGCAACGCCTGATGCTCGACAAGATAGACCCAAAGCGCGCGAATGGCATCACTCGGCCCCAATCCATTGCGAGCCAGGACCGCATCGCCACCAGCCTTGAGCATAGGATCGATTCGCGTGTTGAGCTGCACCATTGCCGTTCCCATAGCGGCTCCTTCCTACGTGCTAGCAGTATAGCAAACCTGTTAGGCCACACAAAAGGGCCCCACCCGAGCACGGACGAGGCCCTGTCAGATTGGTAGTCTCGAGAAAGTTGGTGTAGCGCCCGATCCGAAGCGAGTCGGCCTGGCGTCCAAGAACCTAGAATACGGTTGATGCCCTATGCCGCCGACCGGCATATGAAAGACAGCGGGCCAAAAGTCCCATGGCTTCTAGCCCGCAGAAACATCGATGTTTCCAAATGATCGCAGCTTGTGTTTCAAGCGCTTTTCTACGCTACCGGCGGATGCAAATCCCAATCGGGAAAGCAGTTTGCAAAGCCTGAGAGATTTTGAGTCAAAACATTGTTCTCAGCTTGCTTCAGTCGCTCGTCCTCTTCAAACAGACTATCGAGCTCGCTCAATGCATCGAAGTCCTGCATCGCAGCATCGTTATGGTCGAAATCAGTCACTTCATCAGTCATCTATTTCACTCCGTTCATGGTTATCGAGTCAATCCTATCGGCTAGGCAACCTTATCGAGCTTAAGCAGGTCGCTGCGCTCGGCCGCCGCTTCCTTCGCGCTCTTCCACTGATTAAGCGCCAGATCGATCTCGGAACAGCCTTCCTGGATGCGTTTGGAGTATTTGGCCTCAATCTCTTCTGCCTCCGCAGCGCGCTGCTTGCTCGAGAGGCCCGTCTTTACTAGACAATAGCCAGCCCCCGCAAGAAGCAGAATGCCAATAACCTGGTTTACAAACGCAAAGAAAGCTACTCCCAAAACAGCGAGGACAACGGCCGCTATCTTGTGGCTCTTGTTGCCCTTCGCAACCTTGACATCAAGCTCAGCGAGCTCCTTTTTCTTCTCTTCACCGACATAGCGAACATAATCGCCGCGCAGTGCATTACCCTCATCGCCGGTAACCGCCCTGCTTGTCCATCCGTCGAAGTCAAGGGTGATCGCCTGCGGAAATTCGGGGATATCGCTCTTGCGATACCGGTTGAAACCACCGTTGATATAGGAACCCAAAAACTGAATCGCGGTCTTCTTCTTATGCACATCCACAGACGCACTCTGGTCGCGCATCGAGCGTGTCATCTGGTCGATGATGTTCATCGTCTGCTGACGCTTCTCATCGCGGCGACGATTGACGAGCTCTCGGGCGCGCTCTACGTCTCCGCCAAATGCCTTGACCGCAAGAAGATACTCCTCCTGACGACGCAAATTTCGCTCCTTGGAGTCATCGGAGTTAACGAGCTCCATCAGATGCCTGTCAACCTGCTCGGCAAGCGTCCTCTCGTCAACATCGGAAGCTTTGAGGGCGGCGAAGTCATTGGAGATGCTCTCGATTGCCTCGACTTTTCCGAGATACTTATTGATGTAGTCAAACTCCTTGACCACCACCTTGAGCGCCGGATATCTCGAGCTCATATCCTCCTCGTAGCCAGTAAAGTACTCCGCCCATGACTCTGACTGCTCATTCTCGAACTCAGGGCTCTGATTTCTGATCTGCTCGATCCAGCCCGCCATATAGTCATCGCACAGGTGCTTTTCGTCGGTGCCAAAGATACCGTTGATATAGGCATCAATGTAGACCATCGCATCGGCATCAATACGGGCGGCGTTTTGCGTCGAGAAGTAGCGTGCGAGCCACTCGTAGCACGTAGCCGTGCGGTTATTACGTCTGCAGATCAGAGCCATCGCAAGCGACGTGTGCTCGTTGTCACGTTTGACAGCCTCACGTATTGCGCGCTCCGCAAGATCTCGGTTGTTGTTGATCCATGCCGCAAGGGCAACCAGGACAGGCGCCAGCCAGTAGTCCGGGGTAGAAATCATTAACTCCTCGGAGACCGTCGAAATCGTCGCCTTGCGCACGAGCGCTGCATCGGTTGCCTGGAGAATACCGACCATGGTGTTTCGAACCACCGAGTAGTTGCCGAACTTCTTGTCCATCTCCTGCCGGACGCTCACGAGCTCCGTAGTCGCCTGCTCAAGCGCGGCGGTACGACGCTGTTCGAGCATCATCTCGAGAAAGTCCTTTCGGAGCTTTTTAAGGTCCTTCCGCACTTCCTCCATTTGGGATTCGACCTTATCGACCTTCGTGGTCATCTGGTCAACTTTTGTTCCAATAGCGGCGATCCTGCGCTCGATAAGGGCAGTATCTAATCCCGAATCACTCATCTGTACCACCTTTCAGTTTGAACTGTTTAGATCATCCAATAGCTTTAAGCGAGTAAGCACCCGCCATCCGCTTTATTGAGAGGCCATGCTTCGGTATTGCTCGGACACCTGCTGATAGGCCACAAGAAACTTCTGTTTGTATTGGCTTGCCTTCATCGAATTGACGATGCGCCCGACGGGCTCCACATAGTGTTCGAGAAAGTACGAGGTCCTTCTTCGTAACGTAAACGAACCAGTTTTATAGGGGGACCCGGGGTTCTCTCTAATGCCCTTGAGTAGTGCGAGACACGTTTTAGGTATGTTGCAGTTGGCGGCGATATCTTGATAGAAGCTCTCCCGCTCTGCGGTCATAAAGTCTTCCGAAGCATACCGCGCTATGCAGAACGGGCACACAGCATCGATAAAGCTCTCAAGCCGAGACCGATCCTCCATGCTCTGCATATTGGCGACCACGAGCGATACCATCTGAACCTCAAAGTCACGCATGTTGTAAAGCGTCGACTCAAACAAGTCGATCAAGTCACGCACTTCGTCATATTCGAGAGGGATATCTTCGGCCCTTTTAAAGAAAACCGTCATCGAACCCGAAAGACCTTCGCAAAACTCATCGCAGTACGCAACCATAAACTGTGCTGCCGCGTTGTCTTGCATCATATTGAGCACGTCCGCGGCAAATTTGCGGGCCTCCGGAAAGTTACCACCCTTAAAAAACTTGATGGCATTGTCCTTGGCAAACGCGATTTTGCCCGTGGCCCCCAGGCGCGCCCGCGAATAGTACATCTCGCGACCGCACTGGTTGCAATGAACCTTTCGAGTTGCGGGGTCAAACTCGACATCGGTGCTGCCGCAGCCCTCACAAGTTATTCCGTTGATTTCCAATAGCTTCCCCCACTTCAACCATCAAAGTGCCCTGGCAAAAAGCAGCGCGAGCCCTTATTTGACAGCGGTCAGCGCCGCATTGCGCTTTTTCCAGATATTGCGCGCATCATGGACAAGGCCAACCGTAACATCTGCCGGCTCATCGGCACTCATGGAATTCGAGACCGCCTCAAGCGCTGCGGAGAACTGTCGCTCGACCTCTTGAACATGGGGTTGCGACATGTTGGAGCTGAAGGAGATGTCGTCCTTAAGCGCTTTGAGTTCGGCTTTGACCTGAGCGTCCTGCGCCACGGCGAGGAGCTGTCCCACATACGATCCGAACTGCGCCGTTTGAACCGTCTTTGCGGCCACGGCGGCAACCTTTTGGTCAACCTGGCGGCCATTGAAGCCTAGACCCATCTGCACAAGGACAAGCACAGCAAGAAGGACAACGTTTACGACGACTGGAATCGTGCTGCCGCCCCACCCATATGCCGCAAACACAAAGTACGTGTTGGCCAGAAGGGCAACGACAAAGTAGGCACAGCTGGATGCGACCGGCAAATAATGGATTTCGGTCGTGCTTTTGACCGTGGACTGTTTATCGGACATGGCAGCCGAAATCGAAGCCGCCGCAAAAGCCAAAACCCCAAAGCCAAGCGACATAGCAAAGACGATAGGGTTCATAAGCGCGTTTTTGCAGACAAACATGATTACAAGCCACGCCACCAAGACGATTGCCTCGCCCAAAATGACACGTTTAACAGAACCGTTCATCTTTGTTTCTCCTTATTGGATCTTAGTTCCACAATCGGGGCAGAATTTGGTCCCTTCGGGCAACTCGGCTCCGCAGCTCGGGCACCTTGGCGAGATCAACCGGTTCCCGCATTCCAGGCAGAACTTGGCACCGACCGGGTTAAGATGCCCACACGCCAAACACGCAACACCCTGCTCGAGCTTTTGTCCGCATTCCAGGCAGAACTTAGCGCCCATCGGATTAACGTTTCCGCAACTGGGACACACGGGACCGTTTTGCATACCTGCGGACGCGGAAGCCGTTCCAACCATGGGAGCAACAGCGCCCATGGTCTGGTTGGCCAAGTTGGAGAAGCCAGCTCCAAATGCACCGCCCATGCCAACGCCCATGCCGAGTCCCATGCCGGCTCCCATGAGGCCCGATGCGGCACTCCCCTCATTGCCCGCAGCACTCTCCATTACGTCCATGCCGCGTTCCTGCTGATAGTTGTAGCCTTCGCGCGCACGCTTCCTGGCAAGTGCCTCGGACTCGATGTCCATCTGGGCAGCGTTACCCTGTGCCTCGAGAATGCTCCGCTTACGCTGGATCTTCATCTCGTTGATGGCGGCAAGATCCTCTTCGAAGGGCTTGATGCTGTTGAACGAGAAGTTATCGAGCGTGAGACCAAATTCATCGAAATAGTTAACGAGCTTGCCCTGCATCTGAGACGAGAAGTCGCTCAGATGCGTCGCAATTTTAAGAACGGAAACCTCCTGGTCAACAATCGCCTTGGCAAGCAGGTCAGGAACATACTCAAGGATTTTTGCCCGCATAAAGGAAGTAAGTTCTTCTCGCGTATAGCGATCTCGCGTGCCCACGACCTTAACGAGGAACTTCCTCACCTGAATGGGAACCAGGCTCGAGTCATTCTGCTCGATATGCGCGCCAAACAAACCGAAGGCGCGAACATGAACGTTGACGTCTTCCTCAGGGTCTTGGACGATGATGGGCTCGGTCGTGCCCCAGCGCAGCTCGTTCATGTAGTTAGTATTGATAAAGTACACAACGGAATGAAACGCCGAGCTGCCGCCGGTAAGCGAATGGGCGGCATTGCGGAACGGGGCGAATCGGCTGTCTCCCGTGTCGAGCTTGATCTTGCACGGACCGACAAACACGCTTACCTGAGAATCGCCGGCACCCGTAGCGTCAGTAGAACTGCCCGCCCCCATATTGTTGGTAAAAACGGCAATCTGCGATTGCGCAACCTGAAGATAGGACCCGTTGGGAAAATCCTCGTAGGGATAGCGGAATGAGACAAGCGAGGCATCTTCGTCGTTGCCAGGCTCCCATTTGATATTGTCGACAGAAAAGGCACCGAGAATTCAGCTGTGCTTTTCTTCCTTTTCGTTATCGCTATGGAACAGTGACATGCTGATTCCTTTCGTTAATCCCAAACCACGCGTTCCGCGTGTCTAATAAATTGTGAACTGCCGAGTCGACAGGCGCATCGAAAGCCTGTGCGCCTCAATCTGTCCCCAACTTAGCTTGGCTAATTATAGCCCTCAAGCTATCTAATTTAGCCACCCCCGATGAGCGGCAATAATGTCGCTCCTTTGGTCAACTGACGAAGAACCGGGAGGGTTCGAACCCCAGATGCCCTTTTGGGGCATACCCGCTTAGCGGGCGAGCGCGTTCGGCCTCTCGGTCAGCTCTTCGTAACGTCCGTTTTAGCCGCAACTAAACTCGTCGGATGGAACAAGGGGAAAGGCATAAGAGCTGCGCGCGCTGTAATGCCAAAACGGCTCGGTTAAAGTTACCAGCTCTCGTGATAGGCCATAATCGACCGACATGGGTACCCTTCGGAGCCGCATTCCGCAGACGCTACGACCTTTCCGTCTTTATAAAACTCGACGTACCAAACGTACGTTGCCGCCCCCTCCCAATAGTTTGGCTTATCAGCGACCTTGAACGTAATAGAGGCGTCATCTGGCACAATCAACTCGCGCTTGGCGTTTGCAATGAACGCACCCATGTCGGCGATCACGCCATCGCCGCGCGCAGCGGCCTCCCCATCGTCGCTGCTATCGGATGCCGCTTCAGATGGTGCTTGAGATGCGCCAGATCGATCGTCCGCAGTGTCAGAGCCGTCCTTCAAAGAGCCCTCCGAAGGCTCCACCCCTTTGAATGCCTTCCACATATCGCTGCTTGCGGACGGCATTTCAATGTCGGCCTCCGGATACTTCCCGGCAACCTCGTCAAGAATTTTGCACGCTTCCTCACGCCCCTGGACCATCGCCTCCTGCGGTTTGCCACCATCCTCAACGGTCCTCACCAAGTAGGCGCCATTCTGCCTATCGAATTCCTTATTTTGAATTTGCGCCGCGTCTACGATCTCAGGACCCTTTGCAGTAAGCGAAATATAGAAATCTGCCTGGTTACAATCCTGACTACAAGTAAATTTAACGATGCCGTCCTTACAGACAGTAATGACTTGGCTCTCACCCTGAGCAATAAAACCGTCATACTGATTCGTCATATTGCTGGAGCCTTCTACCATCTCTGACGAAGGCATAACCGAAACAGCCGCTCCATCAACAAAGCAGTAGGCACCCACAATCGCCGAAATATCGTTCTGCGCATCGACAAACCCAACAAGCAGCTCGTCAATTCCGTCGCCGTTCAAATCATCGAAAGCATAGTAGTAGCTTAAAAAGCCGGGGGCAGTCTGGTTGTTATAAACGAATATCTGCCCCAGTCCAGAATCACCACCGCGTCCCTGGGCCCAGTCGTCGTAGCTGGCAGCACCAGCCCCCTTCTGCTCGCAATAGCTCGCAAAGTCCTCGTAACGCGCAACCACGCCCTCGTAAGCCTTGCGTGCTTTCTTGTTTGTTGCCGCGACCTTCTTTTTAGACGACTTCTTCTCGACTGCAGGCGGCTGCTCCTGCTGCTGCGCTTGAGGCAGCACAAAGGCTTCGTAAGCTTTGACCAGGGCGTAAGCGACACCAGCGGTAAAGATGATTGCTGCAAGAATGGTGACAAACGTAGGCACAGCAAAACGGCCGATCTGCCGACGCTGCATCATAAAGGCCGCAAAGGACATATGATCAGAGGGCGCCGGAGAAGCGCTCTCTGCGCGAGATGCAGCAGGATCGCTTGTCGCTTTTCTATCAGCAGATGCCTTTGGTGTACCTGAAGGAAGCGGCTGCTGAGCATTCGCCGGCGCATCATCCACATCCAACGGTTTTCCGCATGCGGAACAGAATCGCGCCCCGTCTTTGATCTTTGCCCCGCAGCTTGCGCAGTACATAAATCCCCCCTAGAACTTCAGCATATCGAAACGATAGCCCACAGCCTACAAACAGGAAAGGCCCAGGAACAATTTGCTCGACTGTAAGCCTTTTCTTTCACCTTTCAAATTCGCCAGACCCCATGCGGAAGGCATGTGCCGGGCTACCTGCTAGGCGCGAACCATGTGCAGCTTGATTGCCTTGAAGATGATGTTGGCAACCGAGGCGATAGGCCAGAGCGCCACGATCGTCATCGGAACCGATTCGGGAATAACAGGAACCGCCCCGTGAATCACGCTGCCCAACCAGTAAAAAAGCATCAGAACCACGACAGGAAGGCCCACGAGAACCACAAGCTCGATTAGCATAATCGTGATACCGATAATGCCGCTACCATAGACAAAGGGAAGCCTTACACCGCTGCGGTACAGCGAGATAATCACCTTCCAGGGACCAATCAGAAGCAGCGCCAGCGGAATCATATTGTTAAGTCCCAGCGAGCCACCTCCCAGCACGTAATTGAAAAAGAGCACATAGAGCAATGAAATCACCGCTGCTCGCCCAAGCGACCCGATGGACTCGTGAAGCGAATCCTGCAGGCTAGCAGCGGCCTCTGCATCCTCCGCCGCTTGAAACTGAGCCTCGACAGACTGGCTCTCAATCGGCTGGGCCTCGACGTAAATCGCATCCCCCACCGCGCTGGCCGCAGCCGCGACCGTAGGCGTTCCGCACACGCCGCAGAACTTGGCGCCGTCGTTAATCTCTGCTCCACACTGTTTGCAATGCATAATCGGGTCCTTTCTCGTTACCCCTTTTTTTGACGATCACAAGATACGATTTGTCGTTTATCCGATATAGAGATTTTGACCGGGTAATTTTCCTAAACGTGCTACGCTATTAAATCTGCAGCTAGAGACAGGGGTAACAATGTTTGAGTTCTCCCAAACACGCACCGTTGAAGGTTCGATTCCGTTTAAGAAAGTCAACCTCAAAGAGAACGAACCCAATAGGCCCGTTGGCGAGGCCCAGCTTGTCTTTGAACTCTACATGCCCACCGAGCTGGCCGGCAACAAAAGCAACGAAGGGCCCGCACACAGCGAGCGCCATGCCGATCTGATCAGGCTGGCATCATGCATCGAACCCACCGCCGTTAAAGAGCAGCCCTTCCGCGCAAGCCTCTTTAACGTACTTGATTACGCTGAACAGACCGGGCCGCTTTTTGGCAAGCACGCAATAGAATCCGTACGCGATTGGGCCAATGCCGCGATGGCAGCACTTATTGCCATGCGCATCCAGGAATACCTCAACGGGAGCTGCACCATCGCAAAGGTCTCCGCATTGGAAAGAATCGAGAAATCAGTGGTGACCTGCGCGGCAAACGGGTCATCCTTCAAGATCTACACCACTATCCTGAGGGCGGGCGGTGATTATACCGACTCATTCAAAAGCCTGCCCATCGTGCGCAAAATCGAATCCGATGCGGGATATTTCTACGCCTTTATGTTTATGATCGACGAGGAAGAATCCCTCGTTGCACTCAACGTGCTCTCTTTTGAACACGAGCTCACCGCCAATGACTTCAGTGTTTTGCAGGCGATGTTCTACATGGACGAAGACTCCAGCTCGGAGATTTCAGCGCGACTCAAGGTCAGCAATAGCGAGGAGAGCTTCTATGTAATCGACCCTCAAGCAGATATCCAGGAGCGCCGCGAAGAACTTGAAAATGATGACCGCGATGCACTCACCGCTTTGGTGCAGGCGCTCGTGATCTCGCATCTCTCGGGCGCGCACGTGGATGTGTTCCAGGGTAACGAGTCCACAGGGTTCCTCTCCTTTGACAGCTATCTCTCGTGGCTCTGGTTTGATTTTTCGCGCAAGCTGAGCACCGTCAAAATTGGTTATTGCGAGCAGTGCGGACGCGCCTATTCACTTGCCGGGCATCGTGGCGTCAAACGGCACTACTGCAGCGATCGATGCAAGACCGATGCCAAAAATGAGCGCACGCGCAAGGAGACGGCAAAGATACGCGAGCTGTTTGGAACGGGCACCAGCGTACGCGACATCGCCAACGAGATAGAACGTCCCGCGGCCTACGTGCGCTCGCAGCTCAATAAATGGACCAAGCTCAAGCACGATCTGGATGAAGACATTGAGTCAAACGGCTTTGATAGCTCCGCGCTACTCAAACGCTGCACCGCTGAGAAGCTCGACCTCAACAACCTCCTCAACGCCAAGCGCAAAAAGCAAATTCAGGACTATGCCAAGCTCAAGCGCCTCGTTAAGTAGAAACGCTGTCATTTCCTTGCCATCCGATTGACGGGTGGAAAGTTGCTCATATACGTGTTAGTAATATATATGTTAGTAATACGTATATGAGCGAGGCACATCATGTTTGTTGGACGTCGGGAAGAGCTTGAATCCCTGGAAACCGCCTATCAAAAGAGTTCCTTTCAGTTTGCTGTAGTCTATGGAAGGCGTCGCGTAGGTAAAACCAGCCTGCTTCACGCCTTTACACAGGGCAAACCCCATGTGATCTTCTTTACTGGGCAGCAAACCGTTGCAAGCGAAAATCTCGCGCTGCTCAGCCGCGAGATACTTGGCGATAGCGCCGCAGGAGCAGCGTTCCCCTCTATCCAGGTTGCACTCGAATCCGTCTTCGAACACGCCAAGACAGAGCGAATCGTTCTGATTATTGACGAGTATCCCTACCTCGCCGAGAGCGATCCGGGCATCTCTTCGTGCCTGCAAACGCTTATCGATCGACATAAAGACACGAGCAAGCTGTTCCTCGTACTCTGCGGGTCGTCCATGAGCTTTATGGAACACCAGGTACTAGGACACCAAAGCCCTCTTTATGGACGCCGCACCATGCAGCTGCGCATTGACCCCTTCACCATCTTCGACGCGGCGCTCATGCTTCCCGATGCACCCATCGAAAGGGTCATCGAGCTGCATTCCGTTGTTGGCGGGATGCCGCTCTATCTATCACAGCTCGATGGCACGCGTTCCACTCAATGGAACCTTGAGCATGCGCTGTTGCGTCAAGATGCGTTTTTGTATGCCGAACCCCAGAACTATCTGCTGCAAGAGGTCCGCAGCCCGGCTATCTACAATGCCGTCATAACCGCCATTGCCAACGGCTATGTACGCTCCAAAGAGATTGCCGATGTTACCCACCTCGCAACGCCACAGGTCGCGCGACTGCTCGACGCATTGATCGAGCTGCGAATCGTTGAGCGCGTCACGCCTGTTGTAAAGGCAACAAAACGCCAGGTAGTCTATCGGATCTGCGATAACCTGTTTAGGTTTTGGTATCGTTTTGTTCCACAGTACGCAGGAACAATTGAGGAGGGGCTCGGAGCCGCTGTGGCCGCGCGTATCGCCAAGCATGATTTGTCCACCTTTGTAGGTCCTGTATTTGAAGAGGTATGCCGCCAGTGGTTGATGCGGCAGGTTGTTGAGAGCGAGCTGGATGTGCTGCCCAAGGCAATCGGCTCTTGGTGGGGCACGAACCCGAACACGCGCCGGCAAGAAGAGATTGACGTTGTGTTAGAGGGCGCCGATGGGGAGCTCATCGTTGGTGAGTGCAAATGGAGAAACGAGCCCGTAGATACCGATGTTCTTGAAACACTCGAGCGGCGCAGCGCGCTGCTGGGTCGGCCGATCGAACAGTATTACTTGTTTAGCAAGAGTGGATTTACCAAAGCGTGTCAAAATAGAGCGGCTCAAGCAAGCAGCGCGAGGCTTGTTGGACTCGAGCAACTACTATAAGAAAGGGGCTTGGAAACAGTTTTGTTAGCGCCGGGCGATTTTAGCCGCTAATAGTCAAACTATTTTGACCAATCCCGGTCACCGAATAATGGCCACCGTGCCTCCCCGCCGCCACTACGCTGGTGGTGCCAACACGCCGGCGTTAGGAGGACCATTGAGGTGA
>DBFSAO010000046.1:0-13518 GCA_048500675.1 Collinsella sp. | reverse complement strand
GGGGCGGCCACTACCGCTGGCCGGAGTGGATCGGGATCTGCGAGGAGAACGGCCTGGTCAGGAGCATGTCCGCGAAGGGCTGCAGCCCGGACAACTCGGCCTGCGAGGGCTTCTTCGGGCGCCTCAAGAACGAGTTCTTCCGCTACAGGGACTGGGAGGGCGTGACGGCCGAGGAGTTCATGGGAAGGCTCGAGGCCTACCTCGTGTACTATCGTGAGGAGCGGATCAAGAAGTCCCTCGGGTGGCTGAGCCCGATGGAGTACCGCAGGAAGCTTGGATACGCCTAGGCGCGGTCCAAGAAATCGTCCGCACCCCCGTTTAAGCCTGTTAGGCCGCCAAACAGTCCCTATTTCACCGCAACTGCTTTTTGGGATCCATTTGTGCGGGGGAGTTGTGGAGTTGTGCAGGCAGACGAGGTTTTTCTGGAAATACGCTCCCGATGCGCGTATAGTACCGATTGTTTTGTCGGCTCCTGCTGCGTCGAGTCCAAACCGCAAAATGCCATGAGCGGCGCGGATGCAGCCAGGAGGCACGAGGACAACCCATCGTGGCCACGCCCCGTGCTTAAAACCCCAAGAAGGAGTGAACAATGGCAGAAGAGAAGTATGTGCCGCGTCTGAAGACCAAGTACAACAACGAGGTCAAGCAGCAGCTTCAGGACAAGTTCCAGTACGAGAACGTCATGATGATCCCCAAGTTTGAGAAGATCGTCGTGAACATGGGTGTCGGCGAGGCCGCTACCGATTCCAAGGCCATCGACGGTGCCGTGCGCGACCTGCGCGCCATCACCGGCCAGCAGCCGATGATCACCCGTGCCCGCAAGTCCATCGCTACCTTCCGCCTGCGCGCTGGTATGCCGATCGGCTGCAAGGTTACCCTGCGTGGCGACCGTATGTGGGAGTTCTTCGATCGTCTGACCTCCGTCGCGATCCCCCGTATCCGCGACTTCCGCGGCATCTCCGCCAAGAGCTTCGACGGCCGTGGTAACTTCTCCATGGGCGTCACCGAGCAGCTCATCTTCCCCGAGATCGACTTCGACTCCGTCGATCACCAGCGCGGTATGGACATCACTTTCGTGACCACCGCCAACACCGATGAGGAGGCCAAGGCCCTTCTGGACGCCTTCGGTTTCCCGTTCAAGAAATAGGTTCACCTGCCCTATAAGCGCCGTTCCCACAAGGGGGCGGCGCTTGGGGCGAACAATACTCTATGTGAGGAGGATATAAGTGGCTAAGACATCGATGATCGTCAAGTGCAATCGCAAGCAGAAGTTCTCTACTCGTGAGTACACGCGCTGCCAGCGCTGCGGCCGTCCGCACTCTGTGTACCGCAAGTTCGGCCTGTGCCGTGTCTGCTTCCGCGAGCTTGCACTCAAGGGCGAGCTTCCCGGCGTTAAGAAGGCCAGCTGGTAAGTCACTACCAGCGTTTCAAGCATCAGTTTGGAACAGGGAAAACGCGCTAAAAAGGCTTTGCCGTTAAGGGCGGCGAAGAACCAAGAGCACGTGTTCATCAAGAACGAAGGAGAATCTGTATGAACCTTACAGACCCGATCGCAGATATGCTTACGCGCATCCGTAACGCTAACTCTGTGAACAAGGCCACGGTCTCCATGCCGAGCAGCAAGAAGCTCGTCGAGATCGCTCGTGTTCTGCACGAGGAGGGCTACATCGAGGGCTACGATGTCGAGGACACCGTTCCCCAGAAGACTCTGCACATCACGCTTAAGTATGGTCCCAAGAAGGCTAAGGTCATCAACGGCATCCGCCGCATTTCCAAGCCGGGCCTGCGTAAGTACACCGGCGTTGCCGACATGCCCCGCGTCCGCGGTGGCCTTGGTACCGCCATTATTTCCACCAGCCATGGCGTCATGACCGACCGCGATGCTCGCAAGCACAACGTCGGCGGCGAGATCATCGCTTACGTCTGGTAATTCGCTCGGTAGGTAGAAGGAAAGGAGATCACCGTGTCTCGTATCGGTAATAAGCCTGTCCAGATTCCCGCCGGAGTCGAAGTGGCAGTCAACGGCAACAACGTTGTCGTCAAGGGCCCCAAGGGCCAGCTCGAGCTCGATGTCTTTGAGAAGCTCGCTATCAACGTCGAGGACAACGTCCTCACCGTTTCCCGTCCCGACGACGAGCGTGAGACCCGTGCCCGCCACGGCCTCACCCGCGCCCTCATCCACAACATGGTTGTTGGCGTTTCCGAGGGCTTCGAGAAGAAGCTCGAGCTCGCCGGCGTCGGTTACCGCGTGCAGCAGAAGGGCAAGAACCTCGAGTTCTCCCTGGGCTTCTCGCACCCCGTGATCGTCGAGGCTCCCGAGGGCATCACCTTCGAGGTTCCCGACAACACCCACGTGAACGTCAAGGGTATTAACAAGCAGCAGGTCGGTCAGGTCGCCGCTGAGATCCGCGGCCATCGTCCTCCCGAGCCTTACAAGGGCAAGGGTATCCACTACGTTGGCGAGCACATCCGCCGCAAGCTGGGTAAGGCCGCCAAGTAGTCGTAAACGACTCACTCGCATAAGACCAGCACCCCGTCAGGTGCTGGCAAGATCAACCTTTTTAGGAGTTTACGTATGAACAAGCATAAGGCGAAGCTGGAAGGCCTCAAGCGTCGTCAGCGTCGTGTTCGCGGCAAGGTCTCGGGTACCTCCGAGCGTCCGCGTCTTCGCGTGACCCGTACTAACGCCAACATCTATGCCCAGATCATCGACGACAGCAAGGGCTCCAGCCTGACGCTCGTCTCTGCCTCGACCCTCGAGGCCGAGTTCAAGGGCACCCACACCTCGAACAAGGAGGCTGCGGAGAAGGTCGGTCAGCTCGTTGGCAAGCGCGCCATCGAGGCCGGCATCACCAAGGTCGCCTTCGATCGCGGTGGCCGTATCTACCATGGCCGCGTCAAGGCCCTCGCCGACGGTGCTCGTGCCGCCGGTCTCGAGTTCTAGGAGGTATGTAGCACATGGCTCGTAATCAGAAGCAGCAGCGCGAGGCCTCCGAGTTCGAGGAGCGCGTCGTTTACATCAACCGCGTGTCGAAGACCGTCAAGGGTGGTCGTCGCATGAGCCTCGTCGCTCTCGTCGTCGTTGGCGACGGCAAGGGCAACGTCGGCGTTGGCATGGGCAAGTCCGCTGAGGTGCCCATGGCCATCTCCAAGGCATCTCTCGATGCCAAGAAGAACATGTTCCACGTGCCGGTGACCGAGCAGGGCACCATCCCGCACGAGGTTCTCGGCCACTTTGGTGCCGGCCGCATCATCATCAAGCCCGCTGTCGAGGGTACCGGCGTTATCGCCGGCGGCGCTGTGCGTCCCCTCTTTGAGCTTGCTGGCATCAAGAACGTCCTGTCCAAGTCCCTCGGTACCGACAACGGCCTCAACATCATCAAGGCTGCCGTCGAGGGCCTCAAGGAGCTCTCCAGCCCTGAGGACGTCGCGGCTCGCCGTGGCCTGACGGTCTCCGAGATGTTCGTCGGTAAGGAGAACTAAGCATGGCTGACACCATCAAGATCAAGCAGGTCCGCAGCACCAACGGTTGCAAGCAGGACCAGGTCCGTACTGTCCGTGCCCTCGGTCTCCACAGGATCCGCGAGGTTCGCGAGATTGCTGACAACGAGTCCGTCCGCGGCATGATCTTCAAGGTCAAGCACCTTGTCGAGATTGTAGAGGAGTAGCAAATGCAGCTTCACGATCTTACTCCCGCGCCCGGTTCCACCAAGAACCGCAAGCGCGTCGGCCGTGGCAATTCTTCGGGTCACGGCACCACTTCTGGCCGCGGTCAGAAGGGCCAGGGTTCCCGCTCTGGCGGCACCAAGGGTGCCGGCTTCGAGGGTGGCCAGACTCCGCTGGCTATGCGCCTGCCCAAGCTTCCGGGCTTCCGTAACCCCCGTCGTATCGAGTACACCGCTGTTAACGTTGAGCGTCTCGAGCGTAAGTTCGAGGACGGCGCTGTGATCGACGGTGCCGCTCTTAAGGCCGCTCGCATCACCAAGAGCGAGTTCGAGCCCGTCAAGGTGCTCGGCAATGGTGAGCTCACCAAGAAGTTCACGGTCAAGGTCGACAAGGTCAGCGCTTCTGCGCAGGCCAAGATCGAGGCCGCCGGCGGAAAGGTCGAGCTGCCGTGCTAAATGGTCTTAAGAATGCTTTCCGCATCAAAGAATTGCGCGAAAAGATTCTTTTTACCATAGCTATGCTCGTCGTGTACCGCATTGGTGCGCACGTTCCTGTGCCCGGCATTCCCTTCCAGGGGATGCTGGGCCTTTTCTCGACCGATAACAATTCGGTCGCCGCAGGTGCTATGGCCCTCCTGAATCTTTTCTCTGGCGGCGCGTTGAGCTATGTGTCGGTGTTTTCGCTGGGCATCATGCCTTACATCACCAGCTCGATCATCCTCCAGATGCTCCAGGCCGTCGTGCCTTCCCTGCATGAGCTTGCCCGCGAGGGCGAGGTCGGTCAGACCAAGATTACGCAGTATTCGCGTTACCTCACCTTGGCTCTGGCAATCCTCAACTCCGTGGGTTACCTCTTCCTCTTTAAGAGCTTCGGCATCAGCTTCAATGGCGCCGGCGCTCCCGAGATCATCTTCGACCTCATGATTGTCGGTACGCTCACCGCGGGCGCCATGCTGATCATGTGGATTGGTGAGCTCATCACCCAGCGCGGTATCGGCAATGGCATGTCGCTGATCATCTTTGCGAACATCATGGCCGGTCTGCCGCAGGCTATCTTCTCCAGCACTGAGGGCAATGCCGGTGGCATCATCACCATGGTGATCATCTGCGCCATCATTCTGCTGGTTATCCCGCTGATTGTTTTCCTTGAGCGCGGCCAGCGCCGCATCCCGGTCTCCTACGCCAAGCGCGTCGTGGGCCGTCGCATGATGGGTGGCCAGACCACCTACCTGCCCATCAAGGTCAACACCGCGGGTGTCGTGCCGATCATCTTCGCTTCGGCGCTGCTGTACTTCCCGGCTCAGATTGCCGTGTTCTTCCCCGGCATCGGCTGGATTCAGGCAGTTGCCTCCGCGCTTTCGACCGGTTGGCTCAACTGGGTGCTTAACGTTGTCCTCATCGTGTTCTTCGCGTACTTCTACACCTCCATGGTGTTCAACCCCGATGACACGGCCGATAACCTTAAGAAGCAGGGCGGCTTTATTCCGGGCGTCCGTCCGGGTAGGGCTACCGCGGCCTACATCAAGAACGCGCTTAACAAGATCACGCTTCCCAGCGCTGTCTTTTTGGCGCTCATCGCCATCGTGCCTTCGATCATCTTCTCCTTCACGGGTAACCATCTGATCCAGGCATTTGGCGGCACGTCCATCCTCATCATGGTCGGCGTCGTGCTCGACACGGTCGATAAGCTCGAAGGCCAGATCAAGATGTATGATTACGATGGATTCTTTAAATAGGCTAGAGGAGGATTGCTCATGAACCTCGTATTGCTCGGAGCTCCGGGTGCCGGTAAGGGCACCGTCGCACAGGAGCTCGTCGCCGAGTTTGGCGTCGCCCATATTTCCACGGGCGACCTGCTGCGTGCTGCCGTCAAGGGTGGCACCGAGCTTGGTATTCAGGCTAAGAAGTACATGGACGCTGGCGAGCTCGTTCCCGACCAGCTCGTGATCGACCTTGTCAAGGAGCGCCTTGCCGCCGATGACGCCCAGCAGGGCTTCATCCTCGACGGCTTCCCGCGCAACACCGCCCAGGCTGTGACGCTCGATTCCGAGCTCTCCGCCATGGGTCGCGAGATCGACTGTGCCCTTCTGGTCGATGTGGCCCCCGAGGTCATTATCGATCGTCTGTCTTCGCGTCGCACCTGCCGCGCCTGCGGTTACACCGGCACCGCTGCCGATGCTACCTGCCCCAAGTGTGGCGGCGAGATGTATCAGCGCGACGACGACAAGCCCGAGACCATCAAGAACCGTCTCGACGTCTACGAGAAGTCCACGAGCCCGCTCGTCGACTACTATCGTGGCCAGGGTCTGCTCAAGTCGGTCAACGGTGACCAGGCTCGCGAGACCGTGTACGGGGATGTCAAAGAGGCTCTCGGTCTATGATCAAGATTAAGTCTGCAACGCAAATCGAGCAGATGAAGAAGGCAGGAGCGCTATCTAAGATGGCGCTCCGCCACGTTGGAGCCATGGTGCGCCCCGGCGTTTCGACTTTTGAGCTCGATCAGCTCGCGGAGCAGATTATCCGCATGCATGGCGGCACCCCGGCCTTTAAGGGTTACGGCGGGTTCCCGGGGACCATTTGCGCATCGATCAACGATGCCGTGGTCCACGGTATTCCCAACCCCGACATGATCCTGCGCGATGGCGATATCATCTCCATCGATACGGGAGCCGTTGTCGACGGTTGGGTCGGCGATAACGCTTGGACGTTTTTCGTCGGCACCCCCACGTCCGAAGCCAAGGCTTTGTGCGAGGTCACGCGCGACTGCCTTAAGGCTGCCATCGAGCAGGCTGTTCCCGGTAACCATATCGGGGACGTCGGTTATGCCGTTCAGTCCCTCGCCGAATCTCACGGTTACGGAGTGCTTCGTGATTATGTGGGCCATGGCATTGGCCGTGTGATGCACGAGGACCCCAACGTTCCTAACTATGGAAAGAAGGGGAGGGGCGTTCGCCTCCAGGCCGGCATGGTCATTGCCGTCGAGCCGATGGTTACGATGGGTTCCAACCATGTGAGCACGGGCTCCGACGGTTGGATTGTTACGACCAACGACCACCTGCCCGCCGCGCACTACGAGAACACCGTCGCCATCACCAATGACGGTCCGGTGATTCTCACCACGGATGCGCAAGGTGCTTGGTGTTCGCTCCAAGGCGGAGAAATGTAAAAGTCGCCGCCCCCTGATGCCCAACCTCGCCTTTCAATTTCGAAGGCATGACCCCAAGGTCTATGCCTTCTCATTTCAAGGCGATCTTGGGCATCAGGGAACGGCTTTGTTTTACATTTCAAATGTAACAAGTTCCACTTAGTTGTGGAGCCATTACGAAGTTATTACGATGCGTGCATACGTGTTGTAGAATACTCAATCGCTGTCGTTTTCTAGAGAAAGATGATTGCTTGTGAAGAAGGAAGACGCAATTGAGCTCGAGGGTACGGTAAAGGAACCGCTGCCCAATGCCATGTTTAAGGTCGAGCTCGAGAACGGTCATTCGGTTCTGTGCAACATTTCTGGCAAGATCCGAATGAATTACATCCGTATTCTCCCCGGTGATAGGGTTGTCGTGGAGCTTTCCCCGTACGACCTGACCCGCGGCCGCATCACCTATCGCTACAAATAGCGGCACGCATACACGCACTCCATTTCCGACTGCAGGCTTAGCTCAACCTACGGTCGGATTGTGTGTGAAGACCAGCCATAGTTTTAAACGCCTGCGGCTGGGCGAGTAGATAGTAGGGAAGTAGTTTGAGCGCTACCGAAAGGAAGAACGATGAAGGTACGTCCTTCGGTCAAGAAGATGTGCGATAAGTGCAAAATCATTAGGCGCCATGGCAAGGTCCTCGTCATTTGCGAGAACCCCCGTCATAAGCAGCGTCAGGGTTAAGAGAGGAGACTACGTTGGCCCGTATTAATGGTGTCGACCTCCCGCGTGAGAAGCGCGTTGAGATCGGTCTGACCTACATTTACGGCATCGGCCGCACCACTGCGACGAAGATTTGCGTCGAGTGCAACGTTAACGTGGATACGCGCGTTAAGGACCTCACCGAGGATGAGGTTAACGCCATCCGCGATTATATCGACAAGAACCAGATCATGGTTGAGGGCGACCTCCGCCGTGAGCGCAACCAGAACGTCAAGCGCCTTATGGACATCGGCTGCAACCGCGGCCTTCGTCACCGCAAGGGCCTCCCGGTCCGCGGCCAGCGCACCCACACTAACGCTCGTACCCGCAAGGGCCCGAAGCGTCAGATCGGTGCTAAGAAGAAGAAATAAGGAGCGCTAGATAGATGGCTACTGCTAAGAAGAACGTTCGCGCTGCCCGTCTGAAGCGCGCGGACCGTAAGAACATTTCCGTGGGCCAGGCTCACATTCGTTCTACGTTCAACAACACGATCGTTTCGATCACCGATCCCCAGGGCAACGTCATTTCCTGGAAGTCGGCTGGCCAGGTGGGCTTCAAGGGCTCCCGTAAGTCCACGCCGTTCGCTGCCCAGATGGCTGCCGAGGCTGCTGCCAAGCAGGCCATGGAGCACGGTATGAAGAAGGTTTCCGTCTTCGTCAAGGGCCCCGGCTCCGGTCGTGAGACCGCCATCCGCTCCCTCCAGGCTGCTGGCCTCGAGGTCTCGAGCATCCAGGACAAGACCCCCATTCCGCACAACGGCTGCCGCCCCAAGAAGCGTCGCCGCGTGTAACTGAAAGGATCGTATCAATATGGCAATCGACAGGACTCCTGTTCTTAAGCGCTGCCGTCAGCTCGGGATCGATCCCGCTGAGCTCGGTTACAGCAGCAAGAAGGAATCTATCCGTCAGCCCAAGCGCCGTCGCAAGGAATCTGAGTACGGCATGCAGCTGCGCGAGAAGCAGAAGGTCAAGTTCATCTATGGCGTTCTGGAGAAGCAGTTCCACGGCTACTTCAACAAGGCCCGTAAGATGAACGGCGTCACCGGTGAGAACCTCATGATCATTCTTGAGTCTCGCCTCGACAACGTCGTCTTCCGTCTTGGCTTCGCCCGCACCCGCAAAGAGGCTCGTCAGTCCGTCCGTCACGGTCACTTCACCGTGAACGGCAAGCGCGTGGACATCCCGTCCTACCGCGTCAAGGCCGGCGACGTCGTCGCTGTCGGCGAGAAGTTCCGTGACCTCCTCCCCATCAAGGAGGCTCTGATTTCCTCCGAGCGCTTTGAGGTCCCTGGCTGGCTCGAGGTCGATATCGAGAAGCTGTCTGGTAACGTGCTCGCTCTGCCGACGCGTGAGCAGATCAGCGGTGATATCAACGAGCAGCTCATCGTCGAGCTCTACTCTAAGTAGTCCATCCGGGCTGCTGAGGCTGGAGGTAATACATGTCAGAATTCATTAGGCCTCAGGTTCAGGTCGAAGAGATCAACGAGACGTCTGCTCGTGTCTCCGTCGAGCCGCTCGAGCGTGGCTACGGCGATACGCTGGGTAACTCCCTTCGTCGCGTTCTTCTGTCCTCGCTCGAGGGTGCCGCCGTCGAGGCTATTCAGATCGATGGCGCGCAGCACGAGTTCATGACCATCCCTAACATGGTCGAGGATGTCACCGACATCGTCCTGAATGTCAAGGGTCTTGTCTTCAGGGCTCTCGGCACGACCGACGAGGCGACCGCCACCATTTCGGTTGACGGCCCCTGCGAGGTCACCGGTGCGGACTTCTTTATTCCGTCCGAGTTTGAGCTGGTCAACCCCGAGCAGCACATCGCTACGCTCACCGAGGGTGGCCATCTCACCATGAGCATGCGCATCGGCTATGGCCGCGGCTATGTTTCTGGCGAGGCCAACAAACGCGACAACGATCCCATCGGTGTGATCCACGTCGACTCGCTGTACTCGCCGGTTTCCCGTTGCGCCAAGCTCGTTGAGGCTTGCCGTGTCGGTCAGCACACCGACTACGACCGCCTTGTCCTCGAGATCGAGACCAACGGCTCCATCGCCCCGCGCGACGCCGTGGTCCAGGCTGCCAATATCATTAACCAGCATATGGCTGCCTTTATGAACCTTGCCGAGACCCCCGAGGTCGAGGAGGAGGCTTCGATCTTCGCTCCCGAGGTCACCAACGACAACGCTGAGCTGGACAAGCAGATCGAGGATCTGGACCTTTCCGTCCGTTCTTACAACTGCCTTAAGCGCGCCAGCATTCACTCGGTCCGTCAGCTCGTTGAGTTCTCGGAGAACGATCTGCTCAACATCCGTAACTTCGGTGTTAAGTCGATCGAGGAAGTGAAGGACAAGCTTGAGTCCATGGGCCTGAGCCTGAAGGCTTAATGCTTCGCATATTTGAGGAGAAACTAGACCATGCGTCATAACGTTAAGAAGGGCCTGAAGCTCGGCACCGATGCGAGCCACACCAAGGCCATGAAGAAGAGCCTTGCTAAGGCCCTCTTCGAGAACGACCGCATCAAGACCACCGAGACCCGCGCTAAGGCGCTGCGTTCGGTCGTCGATCCGATCATCACCTGGGCCAAGAAGGGCGACCTGCACTCTCGTCGTCTGGCTATCGCCAAGCTCGGCGATAAGCAGCTCGTTGCCGAGATCTTCGACAAGGCTGCTCAGGGCATGTGGCAGGACCGCAACGGCGGTTACACCCGCATCATGAAGCTCGGTAACCGCAAGGGCGACAACGCTCCCATCGTTATCATGGAGCTCGTCACCGAGCCTTGCACGCCTAAGGCTAAGAAGGCTGCTCCGGCCCCCAAGAAGGCCGCTGCTCCCAAGAAGGTCGAGGCTGTCGAGGAGGCTCCTGCTGAGGAGACCGCTGAGTAGACAATCCGTCTGCATAGGCTATATTCGAGGGGTACGTTCGCGTACCCCTCTTTTTTTGTCGCGATACCGTTGCTTGTTTGTTGGGAGCGCCCATGACTGCGCCGTCTGATTTCAATTCGATTTCCGAGCTTGACGCCACACTCGTATTTCGCGTGGCCTATGATGGCTCGTCGTATAGCGGATTTGCCGAGCAGCCGGGACAGACGACGGTTGCGGGTGAGCTACGTCGAGCTATTGAGACGCTCCTGCGCCGTCCGATCGACCTGACGTGTGCGGGACGTACCGATGCCGGCGTGCATGCGGTGGCACAGTTTATCAGCGTGCCCGTAACGGACGCTGAGTTGGCTTTGGCGCGCCGTAGGTGGCTGAGGGCCATGGATGCCCTCCTGCCCAAAGATATCGCCATAAACGAGGTCTACAAGGCCCGTAAAGGCTTTTCTGCACGCTTTGATGCGCGTTCCCGTACGTATACGTACCGTATTGCCGATCGCGACGCGCGCCCTGTGCTTTCGCGCGGTGCGGTGTGGTGGCATCGCTACCCATTGGATGTTGAGGCGATGTCTGCGGCCTGTCCCGCGCTGCTGGGCGAGCAGGACTTCAAGAGCTTTTGCAAGGTGGCGTCTGCCGTGGGCAAGCCCACGCACCGCTGCGTGATGCGTGCCGAGTTTGGCCATGAGGTTGCGTTTGGCGAGGACATCCTGACGTTTACCATCGAGGGCAATGCGTTTCTGCATTCGATGGTCCGCACGATCGTGGGCACGCTTGTCGAGATTGGCATGCATCGCCGTGAACCCGAGTGGATGCGCGAGGTCATCGATGCTTGCGACCGTACCGCTGCGGGCCCCACGGCTCCTGCCTGCGGCCTTACGTTTATGGGCGTGGATTACGATCCCGCCGAGCTTGTCGTGCTCGACTAGGGGAGGGCTCGGCGCGTCGTGCGTCGGCACCTGTCATCTGTGGGCTGCGCGTGTGCAACATCTGTTCTTGGCGTGCAATACAACCGGTGTCTCATTGCTTTTATTGCCGGGGTGTACCATGAACGACAGTTTGATTCACTGCTGTCGAGAGGACGGATAACTTGGTTCGACGTGGCTCGCATCCGCGACTTTCGGTGATCCTTGTGGTAGAAGGTTCGCCCAGCTATGCGATGCGTGCGCTCGAGAGTATCCAGAACCAAGACCTCTACGATTTGCAGATTGTCGTTGTCTGCCGCGATGCTGCGCCCGGTGTGCGCCATTCGCTTCAAGTTGCTGCCGAGAGGGACATCCATATTGATTTGATTGACGTCGAGGACGCGAAGCGCGGCGCTTGTCTTCGTGCCGGTTTTGCTGCCTCGCGCGGCTCTCAAATCATCGCTATGAACGCCGATGAGTGGTTTGCTCCGCAGTCCCTTTCCAAGATGGTCAATATCGCGTGCGATACTACGGCAGACATAGTGCTCCCCACGGTGTCGCTCGACCGCTATGATGCACATCGAGAGCGCCATTCGCGCGTCTTGGATGCTGCTCATATTTCCATTGATAGCAAATCTTCGATGGTGGCCGGGCTGCCTCAGTTGATTTTAGGCGGCCTAGTCGTTCAGACCTCTGGTGTGATGTACAGCCGCTCGCTGTTTGAGGCATGCCTTTTGTGCGACAAGGTGTTTCGCACAGTTGGGTTTATGGCATGCGCGCTTTCGCAGACACGATGCGTGTCCGGCTGCGGCGATGCTTGTTTCCACACGGCGGCACCTAAACTTACAGATGCCTTTGATCCCACCATGTATGCCAAGGTATCCGATGACACTCGAGCGCTCGACGAGCTTGCGGACTCACTCTCGGAAGCAGACAGCGGTGGTCGGCTCAAGCTGGCAAGCCAAAAGTTCTACTTTGCCGGACTGGTCGCCTGCATCGAGAATTTGTGTCTGAGCCCGCATGGGGTGTCGTCAATCGAGCGTTCCGCCCGCATGCGTGATATGCTCGATGCGCCTCGAACCCGTCAGATGGTCGCCGCGCTCAAGGATAACCATCGGGGGCTCGGTCTGTTGTTTGGGCCGATCGCCAGCGCCAAGCCCGCGCGCTGCGTGATGTGTACGCATCTGGCAGCTTTTCTTAACCGGACGGGCGCAAAAACCGCCTAAACGGCTCATTTCGAAACAAACTTGCATAGAATTGTTTCGAAATGCGTTCTTATACACAAAAGCCTTCAAATAGCGTTAAACTATTCAATCACTGATTGATTGTCTCCGCCATCTTTTGGAGAGAGGGTTTGTATGGCTAAAAAACGCAATGGGCGCCAGGATGCCATTAGAGATATTGTGCGCAATAAGGACGTCCGAACGCAGCGCGTGCTGGTCGATGAGCTCCGCGCTATGGGCTTTGATTGCACGCAGGCGACTGTCTCTCGCGATATTGCCGACATGGGGCTGCGTAAGCTCCCTGAGGGCATCTATGTTCTGGCAGAGGACCTGCACCTGCAGCGTATGGTTTCCGAGCTTGTAACGGGCGTTCTGCGTACCGATAATCTGGTTATGATCAAGGCTCAGCCTGGCACGGCTTCCGGCATCGCCGCCGCCGTTGATGCGGCAGAGTTGCCCGATGTGCTTGGCTCGCTTGCCGGCAACGATACGATTTTGGTTATTGCCCAGACGGCCGAGGACGGCGAGCGTCTCGAGGCGCTGATCAATAAGCTGAGCAATTCTCGCAAGTAGGCGTGCGGGTCGTGCGCTCGGCACTGTGTGCGTGACATGGTGGCTTGTAAGGGGGTATCGACGTTGGTCGGTACCCCCTATATTGTTTGCCGGTATAAAGACCGTTCACCAGGTCGCTTTAAACTAAAAGGCCCCCGAGCAGTTTAATAAGCTGCTCGGGGGCCTTGTTGCTAATGGCCGGATGAATTTCTAGCCAACAGTATCGTCAGGCGTGGGCGAGGGGTCGGGAGTGGGCGTAGGCGTGGGTGTTAGCGCCGGGCGATTTTAGCCGCTAATAGTCAAACTATTTTGACCAATCCCGGTCACCGAATAATGGCCACCGTGCCTCCCCGCCGCCACTACGCTGGTGGTGCCAACACGCCGGCGTTAGGAGGACCATTGAGGTGA
>DBFSAO010000045.1:0-39345 GCA_048500675.1 Collinsella sp. | reverse complement strand
TCTAGGCACGGGAGCCTCCCAACCTCGTTGCGGCGCGGCTGCGCCTCTGGCACTTCAACAACATTGTCGCAGCCCCGACCCGCGGTCACGAGCGGGGGCTCCTGTCGTTTCCGTGCCCTCGGATTGGGTCATAGTGTCTGTCGTATGTCTATCCTGCGACGCCTCGATTCTTGCGGCGGCAGATACCTAATCCCCTACGCTTGGCGGTAATGGTCGAAGAAGTCGGCGAGGTCTTCGAGGGACTCCTTGAGCACTTCCATGCGCGGCAGGTACACGATACGGAAGTGGTCGGGCTCAGCCCAGTTGAAGCCGCCGCCGCGCGTGATCAGGATCTTCTTCTCGTGCAGCAGGTCAAGGGCGAACTGCTCGTCATCGGTAATGTTGAACTTCTTCACATCCATCTTGGGGAAGATGTAGAACGCCGCACGCGGCTTAACCACCGAGATGCCGTCAATCTTGTTGAGCGCCTCATACACAAAGTTGCGCTGCTCGTAGACACGGCCGCCGGGGCGGATGTAGTCGTTGACGGACTGATGGCCACCGAGCGCCGTCTGAACGATCGACTGAGCCGGCACGTTGGAGCACAGGCGCATGTTGGAGAGCATGTTGATGCCCATGATGAAGTCGCTCATGCAGCGCTGGTTGCCCGAAAGCACCATCCAGCCAATACGATAGCCCGCGATCATGTGCGACTTGGACAGACCGCTAAAGGTGACGCAGGGCAGATCGGGAGCGAGCGAGGCAATCGAGACGTGCTCGTAGCCGTCCATGCACAGGCGGTCGTAGATCTCATCAGCAAAGATCATCAGCTGATGCCTGCGTGCAACCTCGACGATGCCCTCGAGCACCTCGCGCGGATAGACGGAACCCGTGGGGTTGTTGGGGTTGATGATGACGAGGGCTTTGGTCGCGCTCGTGATCTTGGACTCCATATCCTCCAGGTCGGGATACCAATCCGCCTGCTCATCGCACAGATAGTGCACGGGATGACCGCCGGCAAGGGTTGCGCACGCCGTCCAGAGCGGATAGTCGGGGCTGGGGATCAGAATCTCGTCGCCATTGTCGAGCAGCGCGTTCATCGAAAGCTGAATGAGCTCGGACACGCCGTTGCCCGTGTAGATATGCTCCATCTGAACGTTGGGCAAGCCCTTGATCTGCGAATACTGCATGATCGCCTTGCGCGCGGAGAACAGGCCACGCGAGTTGGAATAGCCTTCGCAGTCGGGCAGCTGCTGGCGCATGTCCTTGATGACCTCATCGGGCGTGCGGAAACCGAAGGGCGCCGGGTTGCCGATATTGAGCTTGAGGATGCGCTCGCCCTCGTCCTCCATACGGGCGGCCTCGTCGACGACGGGACCGCGCACGTCATACAGGACGTTATCGAGCTTGGTGGATTTAGAAAAAGTACGCATGGTGGTGCTCCTTGCAATTTGAGCTGAGGGATGGGGTTCGGGCTTGGAATCGTTGCGGGGTGATGATGCCTCGCCTTGATCGGCGTCGCCGGCAAGCAGCCAGGTAACATCGACCTCCAAAATACGGGCGAGCAGCTCAGCCACATCGCGCCGCGGAATCGTCTTGCCGCTCACATATTGGCTCATCTGACTCTTGCCGAGTTTTTTGCCGAGCATCTCCGATGCGCGGATCACGTCCGACTGGCGAACGTCGCGATCGGACATAGCCTGTCGCAGACGATCGCTAAACGTCTCTTGGGCCACTAGAACCTCCTTGCTGGCAAAGTTCAATTTATACAACACGAATTGAACCTGAGTTCAATTTAGGAAGCAGTATAACGCCGTGCTATTTCGAAAAGTTCAATTTCAAAAATAAAATGAGCAAGACCTCGAGATTTATCCCAAGGCGATAACGACGTGCACGCATTTAGAGGTATTCGAGGAAACGAGCGGCGGCAAGCGAAACATCGGCCGTTCGATATATGGCGTTGATCTGCCGATGGGGATGCCCCTCGAGCGAACGCACGGCAACATCGAACTGACAGCGACGCAAGATGAGCGCCGGAAGGATGCTCACGCCCAGGCCATCCTCGACCATAGCCATAATCGCATAGTCATCCCAAGTCGACAGTTTTGAGCGCACCGCCAGCCCCGCCCGACGGAATAGCGGCGTAATCTCATCATCGGTACCCCGTTCCAGCAGAATAAACTGCTCGTTGGCTAAATCGGCAAGAGAAACGACCTCCGCCGTGGCAAGCGAGGAGTCCGCTGGCACCACGGCCATCAACTCGTCTTGCACCAACGGTCGCGACGCCATGCCGGCGCCGCGTGGCTCGCGCGGAATAAAGCCCAGGTCGCAGCGGCCTTCCGCCACCCATTGCTCAATCTCGGAGTAATCACCCATCAGCAGCTCATAATCGACATCCGGATGATCGGCGCGAAAGCGCGCAATCACCGGCGGCAGTACATGGGTCGCCACACTCGAAAACGTACCGATACAGATCTTGCCGCGCATGAGCCCACGCATCTCGTCCACGTGTCGCTGCAGGCGGCCAAACTCCTCGCAGAGCGCCTCAACCGCCGGCATGATCTGCCGCCCATCGGCAGAAAGCACCACACCCTCGCGGCTGCGGTCGAGCACCTTAAAACCCCAATCGGTCTCAAGGTCGCCCACCATGCGGCTCACGCCCGACTGCGAATAGCTCAGCCGCTCGGCGGCGCGCGTAAAACTGCCGGCCCGCACGGTCTCGAGCAGCACCTGCATCTTTTGAATATTCGTTTCCACGGCAGTCCTCCACCCTTGCATGAGATTTTGTCATGTCAGCCATGCATTATATTCGCTTTTCTTCTAAAGCCAGTTCACCCATAGTGAACATGCTCGGATATAGAGGGGATGTCAGCACATGAACAACGGATTGTTTACGTACTTAGCAGCATTGCTATTGTTTGGCTCCAACGGCATCATCGCCGCTGCCATCGCGCTGCCGAGCTCCGATATCGTACTGTTGCGCACGTTTTTGGGCGCTCTCACCCTTGCCGCCATCCTCTTCATAACCAAGCGCCATAACCTGCAGGCTCCGTCTCGCCCCCGCGAGGCCGCAGCGCTCATCGTCTCGGGCGCCGCGCTGGGCGCCAGCTGGATTTTCCTGTTCCGCGCCTATCAGACGATCGGCGTTGGTATCTCCTCGCTGTTGTATTACTGTGGCCCCATCATCGTTATGGCCCTCTCCCCGCTCATTTTTGGCGAAAAGCTGACCGGCGGCAAAATCGCCGGCTTTGTCGCCGTCGCCTGCGGTGCTTTTCTCATTGCAGCGCAAGGTCTAGGCGGCAATATGCCCATTGCGGGCATCGTCTGTGGAATCGCCTCGGCCTTCTGCTATGCATTGATGGTCATCGCCAGCAAGGGTGCGCCGCACATCGAGGGCCTCGAGAACTCCGCACTCCAAGTGAGCGCCGCCTTTGTGACCGCACTGGCCCTCACGCTCATCACGCAGGGCGCTCCCTCGTTCCTGTCCGCCGGCGTCGCCGCCAGCATTGATTGGCGCGCCGTCGCTATGCTCGGCGTCGTCAACACCGGCATTGGTTGCCTGCTCTACTTTAGCGCCGTCGCCAAGCTGCCCGTCCAGACAGTCGCCGTCGTCGGCTACCTCGAGCCGCTTTCGGCGGTCGTGTTCTCGGCCGCCCTTTTGTGTGAAGCCATAACACCGGTCCGCCTGATGGGCGCCGCGCTTATCATCGGCGGCGCGATTTTTTGCGAACTCGCCGGCAAACGCGCAAACGCCAAGGCTGGCATCGCCCAGACAGCACGTGCTTAAAAGCCCCTGCTTTGAAATGCTACCTGCGTAGATAAATAATCCCCAGCTGAGGATTATTGTCTAAAATAACCCGATGTGCCAAACTGCTCTTGTATGTATAAAGACGGCATAAAGTTTTTTGTCCTAGACAGATAACCGGATGTCTAAGGGAGTCCTCGTGGCACACAACAAACTGGAGGCAAACCTCCAAGACCAGCGCGGGCAAGGCGGGCACGGAGCCATCCCCCTCTCCGCTGGCATGCTGCTCGTAACGCTCGGCGTCGTCTATGGCGACATCGGCACGAGCCCCATGTACACCATGAAATCGATCGTCGCCAACAACGGCGGCATCGGTACCGTCAGCGAGGACATGATCCTGGGCGCGCTTTCGCTCGTCATCTGGACCATGACGCTCGTGACCACGGTCAAGTACGTGGTAATCGCCATGAAGGCCGACAACCACAACGAAGGCGGCATCTTCGCCCTGTTCAGCCTCGTACGCAAGGTGGCACCATGGCTGATTCTGCCCGCCATGATCGGCGGCGCGGCGCTGCTCGCCGACGGCATCCTCACCCCCGCCGTCACGGTCACCACAGCCATCGAGGGTCTACGCACCATCGAATGGGGCCATGCGCTGCTGGGCGACGGCCAGACCAACGGCCGCTTCATCACCATCCTCCGGATCTGCGGCCTGGTTGCCAGGCAGCGCGCCGGCACCTCGTCGATCGGCAAGCTGTTTGGCCCGCTCATGACGCTGTGGTTCCTGTTCCTGGCAGGCGCCGGCCTGTTCAACATGCTCGGCAATCTGTCCATCTTGCGCGCGCTCAACCCCATCCGCGGCATCATGTTCCTGTTCTCGCCCATCAACCACTCGGGCATCATGGTGCTTGGCTTCGTCTTCCTGTCGACGACCGGCGCCGAGGCGCTCTATTCGGATATGGGCCATGTGGGCAAGGCCAACATCCACGCATCCTGGCCGTTCGTAAAGGCGGCGCTCATCCTCAACTATCTGGGCCAGGGCGCTTGGCTGCTCGCCAACAACTCCAACCCCCAGATGCTCGCGATGGATATCGTCAACCCGTTCTACATGATGCTCCCCGAGCCCCTGCGCCCCTTCGCCATCGTGCTTTCGGCCGTGGCGGCTATCATCGCCTCGCAGGCACTCATCACCGGATCGTTCTCGCTGGTATCCGAGGCAACCCGCCTCAACCTCATGCCGCACCTGCGCATCCACTACCCCAGCGACACCAAGGGCCAGCTCTATATTCCGCTCGTCAACAATATCATGTGGGTCGGATGCATCTTTATCGTGCTGCTGTTCCAAAACTCCGAGCGCATGGAGAGCGCCTACGGCCTCGCCATTACCGTGACCATGCTCATGACCACGACGCTTTTGACGAGCTACATCGCCGGCATCCTCAAGCACAAGCTGGGTGCCTGCGTCTTCGCCCTGCTCTTTGGCGCCATTGAGCTGTGCTTTTTCGCCTCGTGCCTCACCATGTTCTTTGACGGCGGTTATGTGATGATCTTCTTGGCCGCACTGCTGTTTGGCCTTATGTATGTGTGGCGTCGCGGCACCGCCATCGAGCGCACGCAGACGATTCTGCTGCCCGTCTCCAAGTACATCGACCAGCTCAATCGCCTGCGCAATGACGAGACCTATCCCGTGCTCGCCGACAATCTGGTATTTCTCACCAACAGCCCCGACCCGCTCACACTCGACCGCGACGTGCTCTATTCCATCCTGGACAAGCACCCCAAGCGCGCCAAGGCATATTGGTTCATCAACGTGCACGTTACCGACGAACCCTATACGCACGAGTATTCCGTCGAGACCTTTGGCACGGACTTTTTGTTCCGCGTGCGCCTGGACTTGGGCTTTAAGGTCAACCAGCGCGTCAACGCCTATCTGCGTCAGATCGTCGGCGACTTGATGGCATCGGGCGAGCTGCCGCCGCAACATCACACCTACTCCATCTACGAGACGCGCGGCAACGTAGGTGACTTCCGCTTTTGCATGCTGCGCAAGATGCTTGCCCCCGAAACGGACATCAACCGCAATGACCACCGCGTGATGGCCATCAAGTACGCCGTCCGCCGCGCCTGCGGAAGCCCGGCACGCTGGTACGGTCTCGAGAACTCGGCCATCATCATTGAGTACGTACCGCTCTTTGCCCGCATGCGCCCGGCCGTCAAACTTGTGCGCACCCAGGTGCCGCTCGAGGTTCAGATCGAAGAGGCCGAGGAAATGGAGGTCGACATCTTCTCGGACGACTTGGTCAACGGCAACGAGGCCGGCAAGAGCATGAACGTCGATCCCACCGAGCTGCTCGAGAGCGTCGCCGATACGCCCGAACAGCAACTCGACGGACTCGAGAGCACCCAGTTCAACGACGCCAACTTCTAGACCAGCACTACGTCGATAACAACGGCCCTGCGCTTCGTGTATACAGCCCCCTATTTCTTAGACCACAGAAATAGGGGGCTGTTCAGTCAACCAATCCGCTCATTAGCCGCGGGCGTACACGTTTGTCTTCCTCACTGGCGAGCCAACACGGCCCCCGCAGGCTCCACCACAAGCGCGCCCTCTTCCTCGCGACGCACGCAAAGATACGGAAAACGCTGTGCAAGCGCATGCTCGAGGGACGCAATCTCCGCATGAGCGCCCGTTGCCTTCCATGCGATAACGCGGCCGGTACCGTTAGCGCGCTCGCATGCAACCGCAATCGCAGCGCCGGTATTTTTCGCATCTTCGAGATAAAGCTCAACCGCTGCGGAAACATCGTTCGGCATCGTGGGCGTCAGATCAACACCGTTGTTCCTTGCCGTCAAACCCTTCAATGCCTGCTTTACCTTAGCCCCAAACATATGCGCTCCTTTCGCAGCCTTAAATGTACGGTCATTTCCGTACAATTTCAGCTTTAGAATACACATGCCTGCGACAGAAGGTCGTGGCTTGCTATGATGCATATCAATGTACGTTACATTGCATACATTTAACCGAACATGCCAATCATAGGGAGCGTGCAATATGGACCCGCTGGACGCCATCGCCCGAGAACCACTCGACAGCACTTCGAATATCCCGCTCTACCGACAGCTCGAAGACCGCATTCTGCAGGTTATCGCTTCGCGCATGGTTGACGAAGAAACACCCCTGCCGCCCGAACTTGCCATCTGCAATGCATTGGGGCTTTCGCGCGCCACGGTCAGGCGCTGCTTTGAGGATCTTGTCAAAGACGGCCGCGTGGTTCGCCGACGGGGGCACGGCACCTTTGTCGCTCCGCCGAGCGAGGAGCACGGAATCGATGTAGCGCTCAACTTCACAAGCCGCATGAAACGCCTGGGCAAGAAAGCATCGTCACGCGTGATCGACTTTAGCGAACGGCCGGCGACCAAAACCATCGCCGCCGCACTGCGCATACCTGTCGGAACCCCGCTCTGGGAGATTAAGCGCTTGCGCCTAGGTGACGACGTACCCCTCGAGTACCACATCGCCTACGTGCCCAAAAGCTTCTGCCCCAATCTAACGAAAGACGACCTGTCGCAATCCCTATATGCGCTCATCGCCGAAAGCTCGGGCACTATGCCCGATTCGGCAGACGAGGTCTTCGAATGCGTCAAGATCGACAAGCGCGAAGTGAAAATCCTGCAACTCAAACCGGATACGACCGCGTTTCGCGTTATCCGAACGACCTACGACGAATACGGGCTACCCTTTGAGGCGTCCATCTCGATCTATGGCGCCGCGCACAGCAAACTGCGCGTTCACATTGGGCACAGCGGCACTGAGTTCTCCGTGATCAGCGAATAAAAGCCGCCGATTGAACCTGCTCGTCTAGAGGCGGCGCGGCTCGGGAACCACGAGCCGATCGGGGCTCGCGCCCTCGGCATCCATCAGACTCACGTAGCGAATCGATGGGTCCTCATACGTCGTGTAATAGTAATTGCCCGTGCGCGCGCTAAAGCAGCCGGTGTAGATGGTCTTCTCGAACTTGCCGTCGCCCATCTTGGACGCGCCCTCAATCATCGCCACGCCCTCGAGCGAGCGGAACATGCGAATGACGTTCTCGGCCTCGCTCTCCTTTTGCGGGTAATTGACGTTGAGATATGCCGCCTTTACAAAGCGACTCGGTGAATAGCAGTCGCCCGGAATGCCGCGCATACCGGCGCCGGCGCCATAGGGCTTGAGCTCGGCGCCGCGCCACGTTGCCGTCTGCGGAAAATCGTTCGTGGCGGTGATGTAGGTGCGCAGGTTTTCCATGTGCCACGGGAAGGTCGGCTGGTTGGCAAGGGTATCGACCGGATCGTCATACACATGCAGGCCGTCAGCCATCATCTCGACAACAATGCTGCGCTGGTCGTCGCCGATAATCCAGTGGAGCAGCGATACGCCCAGCCCCTCACCGGCAGACTTGCCAACGATTGTCACGTCGCGCAGCGCCGCCTCGACTTCATCGACCGTCGAAAACGTCGCTGCCACCCACAGGGGAAACTCGTAGGCCGCGATATTGGTCTTGCCCTCGACAGGGCCCTCGGCATACTCGGCATAGCCGGGAAAATTGAGACCGGCAACTGCCAGGCCCGCATCGTTGCCGCAATCGAAGAACATGGGATAGTTCTTGTAATCAATGCACATGCCAATCACTGCATGCGCAGCCGTCGCATCGTCGATAAACGAATACGGAATGTGAAACCCGCGCGGCATAATGCGGACCTGCTGGCCATAGCCAAAGCTCCAGTCCAGATTGCGACCCAAATACATGTGGCCGGAATTATCGGTAAATCGAATACTCGTGCACATAACGCCTCCTAGCTAAACGTTCTTGCTAGGCTCATTGTCACCAAACAAAGAGGCGCTAAACAACAAAGCCCGGACATGACAACAATGTCATGTCCGGGCTTATACAAGCAAGATAGACTCAACCAAGTCAACCCCGCAGGTCGTCTAAGGGGTCAAAGTGCCGCAGATTGCCACGAAAGAGGAGCGAAGCGTACTTAAGGTACGCGAGCGACGATTGAGCGGCAAGGTGCGGTGCTTTGGTCCCCTTAGACCAACTTGCCTAGACAGTGATCAATCATATGTTGCACCATTTGAGCTTCAAAACCGACGAAGTCCTGCTTGCGCTCGCGCATCTTGCCGTCGACGATCACGTCAAAGGCAACCTTGCACTTGATGTAGCGCGTGGACTTGGTGACCTCCTCGTGCGTCAGGCAGTTCTCCTCCATCTTGCTGGCGCCCAGGCCAAACACCAGACGGGGGTTGTAGAGCACATGGGGCTCGCCGGCATCGTCCAGGTAGACGCAGACCTTCTTGGTGACGCCGATCTGGTTGGCAGCAAGGCAACCGGCATCGTCAAGCGACTTGATGGTATCGATCAGGTCCTGGGCCACCGACTCGTCCTCGACGGTCGCAACCTCGCAACGCTGGGACAGAATAGCCTCGTCGTGGCAGAGCTCTTTAATCATACGTTCCTCCATAGGGCTCGTTGTAACTGCTTAAGTATACGGTACCTGCACAATTTCATGCGAAAGATACCGTCCGTCCGTTACAAACCGCCGAACATCAACATGTGAGGAACACCATTGTCGCAAAGGCGATATAGTGGGTGAGTTCGTGTCAATCGGCCTAAACTCGGGGCCGAACAAGGAAAGGGTATGCATGGACGAACTATTTCACGTCAGCGAGCGCAAGTCCACAATCGGGACCGAACTTCGCGCTGGACTGACAACATTCCTGGCAATGGCCTACATCATTGCCGTCAACCCCGCGGTGCTCTCGGGCGCCGGCATCGATGCGGGAGCGCTCGCCTGCGCCACCTGCCTGGGCGCTGGCATCATGACCATCTGCATGGGCATCTTCGCTAACCGCCCGCTCGCCTGCGCGTCGGGCCTGGGCATCAACGCCATGATCGCGGGTATCACCACCACCATGTGCGGTGGTGACTGGCATGTGGCCATGAGCGTCATCTTCCTCGAGGGTGTCGTCATTCTGCTGCTCGTCCTTTGCGGCCTGCGCGAGGCCATCATGGACGCCATCCCCGTGGTCCTGCGCCACGCCATCTCGGTTGGCCTGGGCCTGTTCATTGCCATGATCGGCCTGTGCGATGCCGGTATCATCACCGCTGGCGCCGGTACGCTCGTCGGCCTGGGCGACATCACCTCCCCCACCTTTATCGTCGGCATCATCTCCATCGTCGTAACGGTTGCCCTGGCCTCCCGCAACGTGCCGGGCTCGCTGCTCATCGGCATCATCGTCGCCGTTATCGCCGGTATCCCGCTGGGCGTCACCCACGCCCCCGAGGGTCTCATCGCCCCGCTCAACTTCTCGACCTTTGGCGCTCCGTTTGCCAGCACCGCCGATGGCAATATGGCCATCGTGAAGGTTCTGACCGACCCGATGCTGCTCGTCGTGGCCTTCTCGCTGCTCATGAGTGACTTCTTCGACACCATGGGCACCGCCATGGCCGTCGCCAAGCAGGGCGAGTTCCTGACCGAGGACGGTAATGTCGAGGATATCCGCCCCATCCTGGTCGTTGACTCCGTGGCCGCCGCAGCCGGTGGCTTTATGGGCGTCTCCTCCATCACCACTTTCGTCGAGTCCACCTCTGGCGCCGCCGACGGTGGCCGCACGGGCCTCACCTCCGTCACTACCGGCGTGCTGTTCATTCTCGCCGCATTCTTCTCCCCCATCGTCACCATCGTTTCCAGTGCCGCCACCTGCGGTGCTCTGGTCTACGTCGGCTACCTCATGATGAGCGAGGCCTCCGAGATCGACTGGTCCGACGTGTCGCAGGGCTTCCCGGCGTTCATGATTGTCGCCGGCGTGCCCTTCACCTACTCCATCTCCGCCGGCATTGGCCTGGGCTTTATCGCCTACGTGATCGTCGCGCTCTTTAAGGGCGAGGCCTACAAGATCAAGCCGCTCATGTGGATCGCAGCCCTTGCCTTCCTCGTCTACTTCTTCGTAGCGTAACGGCAAAGCTGCCAAAGCAGAACACCAAAGCGCGGAGTCGCATCGAGCGGCTCCGCGCTTTTCTTTTAAGCCCAGACAACGCACGGATGCGCGATGTATTGCTTCCCAAGTTTTGGACATTTTGCCCTCCAAACGGCACTACCGCCGGCTACATCCTGCAGATATGCTGGGCGTAATCGCATAGGCCCTATGAGGATGGGAGTAACCATGGCCGCCTTGTTCACGACCCCCAAGCGCAATGACAAAACCTCTGGAGCCCATTTTGTCGAGCCCGACGTGCGCCGTCGCACGCTGCTCGCACACGGCAGCTGGCGCCGCGTGACACGCCGCATCGTTGTAGGCGCCGTATGCGCGCTCACGGTAAGTTCGCTGCTCATGCCGAGCGTCTCGCTCGCGGCCGAGTGGGTGGACGTCGGCGGCACCCAATACAACGCCGGCACCGCGGCGGGCGACGCCGCCGGCACCTGGAGCTGGGACGGCGCCGACGACATGAAGCTCAACGGCTATAACGGCGACGCGATCGAGGCAGCGGGCAAGCTCAACGTGAGCTACGAGGGCAACAACACCGTCACTAACGACAACGGCCGCGGCATCAAGGTTAAGGATGGCGCGAACGAGAACGCCGAGCTTAATATTCAGGGCGACGCGTCCAGCACGCTCAACGTGACATCTTCTCGTGACGCCATCACTTCCGTCGGCAACATCAACATCGACGGCGCTGGCACTGTCAACGCCACGAGCACCGAGCACGATGCCATCGATGCCGGGGGCGATGTCACCATCAAGGGCTCGGGAAACGTTAACGCCACGGGCGATTCGGATGGCATCAGGGCCGACGGCAACATCACGATCGACAACAGCGGAACCGTCACCGCCAAGGCCACCGAGGATCAGGGTATCGATGCTAACGAGAACCTCATCATAAAGGGCGGCGGCAAGGTAGAGGCAAGCTCTATCAAAGACAATGCGATTTGGGCCGACGGCAACATCGAGATCTCGGGTGGCAGCCAGGTCAAGGCAAGCTCCGAGGAAGACGCCGCCATCGACGGTAAAAACAGCCTCACGGTCACGAACGCTTCCCTCAACGCAAGTGGCGTTGGGTATGGCATCTATGTCTACAAGGGCATCACGCTCGATGGCGCGACCGTGACGGTCCGCGCAAGCTCAGATGGCGGGGAAGCCAGCGCACTCTTCACCGATGAGGACGACATCGTCATCAAGAACGGCTCGACTGTGGATGCGCTCGCAGAAGGCAGGTTCTCGGTTGCAATCTCCACCAGTAATTTCTACTCCGACGAAGCGGGTGGCCATATCTACATCAGCGACTCCGTTGTCAAGGCCATAGCCCGCTATGCCGAGACCGGCGGCGACGGCCCCGACCACTACAGTGGAGACCAAAACGACGAAATCATCCCTGAGTCCGAGGGCCTGAACATCGGCATCTTCGCGCAGACCGAGAAGGGCATCACGCCCGCGACCATCTCGATCGTCCGCAGCAAGGTCACGGCCGAGGGAGACACGGCGGCTATCTTCGCCCTTGCCATGAGCGCGGACGGCAAGGCGATCGGCACCATCGAAATCAAGGACGCCACCATCCAGACGCCTGCAGGCGGCAAAGTCATTGACTATCGCAACAAGGAAGAGCTCAGCGACGGCATCGTCTACGAGGCGGGGCAGACCATCGGCACGGGCGATGCCACGATTGACTCCCCCTATGACGCCGCTGTCGCCAAGAGCACGGTCATCGTGCCTCCCGAGGAGACCAAGCCCGAGGAAAAGCACGGCAAGACCAAGCCCGAGGGTTCCAAGTCCGAGGGCACGAAGACAACCAAGACCGTTGCAGTTGCAGCCAAGGGAGCCAAGACCGTCGGCAAGCTCGCGGCAACCGGCGACACCTCGAACGCAGCCATCGTGGCAGCCGCCCTTGCGGGAACAGCCGCCATCGCCGCAGGCGCCCTGGCGAGTCGCAAACGCTCGTAAACACTTTTTCGCACAGGACGGGTGGATCGCAGCCCTTGCCTTCCCCGTCTACTTCTTCGTAGCGTAAGGGCAAGGCTGCAAAAGCTGAACAATGAAGCGCGGAGTCGCCATGCGGCCCCGCGCTTTTCTTTTAGCGTTGGTCCCTGCGCCGGCGTGCGGCCTATTTCTCCCCCATTTTGGCCATTTTGCCCTCCAAACGGCACTACCGCCGGCAACATCCAGCAGATACGCTGAACCTAGCCGTATAGGCCCTATGAGAACGGGAGCAACCATGGCAGCCTTGTTCACGACCCCCAAACGCAATGACACTACCGCCGGAACCCATGTTGCCGAACCCGACGTTCGCCGTCGCATAGGACTCGCGCACGGCAGCTGGCGCCGCGTGACGCGCCGCATCGTCGTAGGCGCCGTGTGCGCGCTCACGGTGAGCTCGCTGCTCATGCCGAGCGTCTCGCTCGCGGCGGAATGGGTCAAGGTCGGCGAAACCAAATACAACGCCGGCACTGCGGCGGGCGACGAGACCGGCACCTGGTCGTGGGACGGCGCCGACGACTTGAAGCTCAACAACTATAACGGCGGCGAGATCCAGGCCGCAGGCAAGCTCAACGTGAATTACTCGGGAAACAACATCGTCACTGCCGACTGGATCGAAGGCATCAAGGCTTCTCATGGCAAGAATGAGAACGCCGAGCTCAATATCCAAGGCGACGCGGGCAGCACGCTCAGCGTGACATCTACTGAGGACGCTATCCTCTCCACGGGTAATATCAACATCGACGGAGCCGGATCCGTCAACGCCACGAGCGCTGGGTTTGATGCCATCGACGCCGAGGGCGATCTCGCTATCAAAGGTTCGGGCAACGTCAACGCCACGGGCGTATCGGATGGCATCAGGGCAAACGGCAATATCACGATTGACGACAGCGGGGCCGTCACCGCCAGGGCTACCAAGGACAAGGGTATCGGAACCGACAAGAACCTCACCATCAAGGGTGGCGGCACAGTCGAGGCAAGCTCAGCCGATGGTGAGGCCATTTGGAGCGGCGGCAACATCAATATCTCGGACGGCAGCCAGGTCAAGGCGAGCTCCGAGAAAGACGCCGCCGTCGAGGCCAAGGGCAGCCTCGCAGCCACAAACGCCTCCCTCAACGCAAACGGTGTTGAATATGGCGTCTATGCCCACAAGGGCATCACACTCGATCATGCAAACGTGACAGTCCGCGCGAGTAAAGGCAGATACGGTGACGCCATTGCCCTCTTCACCTACCAAGACGATATCGTCGTCAAGAACGGCTCCACCGTGGACGCGTTTGCGGAAGGCGAGGTTTCGGCTGCATTCTCCACCAGAAACGATCGACCCAACGAGGAGGGTGGCCACATCTACATCAGCGACTCCGTTGTCAAGGCCATAGCCCGCTATGTCGAGAACGGCGACGGCCCCATCCCCTACAGCGAAAACCAAGATGGTGAGACGAGCCCCGAGCCCCAAGGCGAGAACATCGGCATCATCGCCCAGACCAGCGAGGGCGTCACACCCGCAGTCATCTCGATCATCCGCAGCAAGGTAACGGCCGAAGGAGATACAGCGGCAATCTTTGCCCGTGCCATGAGCGCTGACGGCAAGACAATCGGCACCATCAAGATTGAGAACGCCGCCATCCAGACGCCCGAAGGCGGCAAGGTCATTGACTATCGCAAGCTCCGTGACGGCATCTACGAGGCAGGCCAAGCCATCGGCACGGGCGACGCTGTGATCGACTCCCCCTATAACGAAGCTGTCGCCAAGAGCATGGTCATCGCACCTCCCGAGGTAGCCAAGCCGGAAGACCCCAAGCCCGACGAGACCAAGCCCGCAGAAAGCAAGCCCGCGGAGTCCAAGCAGAACCCCAAGCCTGAGGGCTCAAAGCCGACCAAGGCCGTTGCGGCTTCAATCACGAAAGCCAAGACTACCGGCGTGCTCGCGGCAACCGGCGACACCTCGGGTGCGGCCATCGTGGCAACCGTCCTTGCGGGAACAGCCGCTATCGCCGCAGGCACCATGGCGAGCCGCAAGCGCTCTTAGACGCCTCTGCGCACATGGCAGCTCCCGCGAAGGCCCCGAGTCCCAGCACCGTTTAACAACGCCACCGCCGAGCTCCCCTCCGGCGGTGGCGTTTTCCATATGCGTCCGCAGGGTATGCACGAGATTGTCTTTGGTCTAGCCCAACCTGCATGAGCCGGCGTGCGACAATGGGGGCCGTCGATATCACAACGCCGAGAGAAGCCCGTCATGGAAGCGCATCAGAAGCAGATAACCGTTTATTCAGAGTGTGCGGAAGGCGCACCTGTCATTTACCTCCCCGTGGTTGTGGGCGACGGTAATGAAGTCTACGAGCGCTGCCGAGAGCTCGACTGCCCACCGTTCACCCTTGTCGCCATTGGCGGACTCGATTGGAATCGTGAGCTGAGCCCCTGGGTATGCGACGGTACCGTGCGCGATGCCGAGCCCTTTGGTGGACAGGCCGCTGGTTTTCTTGACGAGTTGTTGAAGCAGATAATCCCAGAGGCCGAATCATCGCTCCCGCAACCGCCCACCTGGCGCGGCGTTGCCGGCTACTCGTTGGCGGGTCTTTTTGCACTGTGGGCACTTTGGCAAACAGATGTCTTTGAGCGCGCGGCGAGTGCATCGGGGTCGCTGTGGTTCCCCGGCTTTATCGACTACGCGCGCGAGCGCACGATGACAGCTACGCCCGACGCCGTCTATCTGTCACTCGGCAAAAAGGAAACCAAGACGCCCAACCGCATGATGCGGCACGTACTCGACGATACGCGCGCGATGGAAGAGCTGTTTATCGAGCGTGACATTCCAACAACGCTGGAGCTCAACCCCGGCAATCACTTTACCCAAACTGACCTGCGCATGGCACGCGGCATCCACTGGATACTGACGCATTAAAAATGGCATCCACGCGTACATACGCATGGACGCCATTTTTAATTTGGCTGAACGCAGCTGCTATTCAGCAGTCTCCTCAAGCTCGGAAGTATCGAACTCAAAGTCGTTACCGGGCAGGATGGCGTTGAGCACAATGCCCACCAGCGAGCCCACGGCAAGGCCCGAAAGCGAAATCGTCACGCCGCCCAGCTCCAGCACAATGGCGCCGGTGGTACTGTAGGCAATGCCGAGCGAAAGCACGAGCACCAGAGCCGCCACCAGCACGTTGCGGTTGTTCTGGAAATCAACCTGGTTCTCGATGAGGTTACGTACACCAACGGCGCTGATCATGCCGTAGAGCACGAGCGACACACCGCCGATAACGCACGCCGGCATGGCGGCAATCACCGCAGCAAACTTGGGGCAGAACGAAAGCACAATGGCACAGCAGGCGGCAATGCGAATCACGCGCGGGTCGAACACGCGCGTCAGGGCAAGCACACCGGTGTTCTCACCATACGTCGTATTGGCAGGGGCGCCAAAGAGCGATGCCAAGATAGTCGCCAGGCCATCGCCGAGCAGGGTACGGTGCAGACCGGGATCGGCAATGTAATTGCGTTCGCAGGTAGAGCCAATGGCGGAAATATCGCCGATGTGCTCAATCATGGTCGCAAAGGCCAGTGGCATGATGGTGATAATGGCCGTCGTGGCAAGACTGCTATCGAACTGCGGTCCAAAGAGCGCAAACACGGTGTTGTCCCACACGACGGGCAAGCCAACCCAGGGGGCGGCTGCGACGCCAGAGAAGTCGACCTCGCCCAGCGCGGCCGCAACGGCATAGCTCACCACAACGCCCAGCAGAATCGGCACGATCTTGACCATGCCGCGGCCCCAAATGTTGCAGATGATGATCACGGCAACGGCAATAGCAGCAACAAACCAGTTGGTCTGGCAGTTAGCAATGGCAGAGCTTGCCAGGATCAAGCCGATGGAAATGACGATGGGGCCAGTCACCACCGGCGGGAAGAAACGCATGACACGCTTGGCGCCAAAGGCGCGGAACAGGGCCGCAAGCACCGGATAGAGCAGGCCGGCACAAGCTACGCCCAGGCAAGCGTAGGGCAAAAGCTCAGCCTCGCCGTTGGGCGCAATGGCGGCATAACCCGCGATAAAGGCAAACGAGGAGCCCAGGAACGCGGGCACCTTACCGCGCGATAGAAAATGAAACAGCAGCGTGCCGATGCCGGCGAACAGAAGCGTCGCCGAAACGGAAAGGCCGGTGAGCACGGGCACGAGCACCGTGGCTCCGAACATCGCAAACATGTGTTGCAAACCCAACACAAACATGCGCGGGCGGCCGAGCGACGATGCATCGTAGATGGCATCGGTGACGGCGGGCGTCGAAGACTGGGACATGGAAGTCCTTTCGAATGGAAGGGCGATCAGGCATATCGGATAACCTGCCCGAACGATACGATCCGAACCATTGTACGCGGTATGCAGTACCTCGCACGCGCCGCCACCTGCAAACGCTAGCGCTATTTCCAAACGCGCTCGGCAATACGCCTGACCAGCGCAATCTTTGCCCACTGCTCGTCCTCGGTCAGCTTATTGCCAATCTCGCAGCTGGCAAAGCCACACTGCGGAGACAGATACAGGTTCTCGAGCGGCACGTACTTTGCCGCCTCGCGGATGCGCTCGACGATAACATCCTCGTTCTCGAGCTCTGCCGCCTTGGTGGTCACCAAGCCCAGCACGACCTTCTTGCCGGGAGCAACGTACTTGAGCGGCTCAAAGCCACCGGCGCGTGGCGTATCGAACTCAAGGTAGAACGCGTCGACGTTCTCATGTGCGAACAGGTACGGCGCAATGGGATCGTAACCACCCTCGAAGGCATACGTGGAGTGATAGTTGCCGCGGCACACGTGCGTGTTGATAACCAGATCGTCGGGCTTGCCCGCGATGGCGGCATTGTTGAGCGCCACGCCCAGCTCGCTCACCTTTTGCAGGTCAACCGGGCTCATGCCGGTCTTGGACACAAAGTCGGTATCGCAATAGATGCCCCAGGTGCAGTCATCAAATTGGATGTTGTGGCAGCCTGCTGCGTACAGGTCGGCGATCACCGTGCGATAAGCGGCCGCAATGGCGTCGGCAAGTTCCTCATCGGTCTTATAGACAGCGCGCAGGCTCTCCTGCTGGCCGTCGCAGCGATCGAGCGTGACCTCAGAGAACGTCTGGATCGGCGCCGGAATGGTCTGGCGTGCGACCTGGCCCTCCCCCTCAAGCGCCTTGACGAACTTAAAATGCTCGACGAACGGGTGGTTCTCGCCGCTAATGGGACCAGTAACCACGGCGGTGTCGGCCGTCGTCTCCTCATCATGGAACATATAACCCGTGCGTGAGGTGCGGCGCTCAATGCCGTTGAGGCCCCACATAAAATCGAGGTGCCAGTAGCTGCGGCGGAACTCGCCATCGGTGATCACCTGCAGGCCGGCGGCCTTCTGCTTGGCCACCAAATCGCGAATGGCATCGTCCTCGACGGCCTTAAGGCCGGAAGCGTCGAGTTTACCCGCGACATAGGCGGCACGGGCGTCCTTTACAGCCTGCGGACGAAGAAAGCTGCCGACGATATCGGCGCGAAACGGCGCGTTCGGTTGAATCGAAGTGCTCATAGATATCTCCCTTTGTATTGGTTGCTTTACTGGGACAGAGTATGAGCGCTCATATGACCATCGTAAAATATACGTTTATAACAGTTTGATATAGATGTTTCCTATATCAGTCTGGACTGTCATAAAGAGACTTGAACCATGCGGAGCACAGCAGCCTAGATATGCTGACGAATCGCGTCGATATAGGCCCGACCGTAGCGCGTAAGCGTCGTGTTCTTGCGCGTGATGATGCCAATCTCCATGTACTCGTCCACGTCGAGCGGAATCGAGATAATGCCGGGGCCGTTGAGCTCGTGGCTGATCACGCCCGAGCATACCGTGTAGCCGTTGAGGCCCATGGCCAAATTGAACAACGTCGCACGGTCGCGCACGCGGATATTTTTGCGACGCTCGAACGTCGAGGTCAGCTCCTCGGAATAGTAAAACGAGTTGTAGCTGCCCTGCTCGTAGGACAGGAACGGGTAGTCTTCCAGATCCTCGAGCGTCACGCTGGAGCGGTCCGCCAGCGGATGGTCGGCGCAGACGAAGACATGCGGCGTGGCGCAGAAGAGTCCTTCGAACACGAGCTCGTTGGCCACCAGCATGCGCTCGATGACCTCGCGGTTATGCTCGGATAAGTACAGGATGCCCAGTTCGCTTTTCATATGCGCGACATCCTCGATAATCTCGTGAGTCTGCTCCTCGCGCAGGGTGAAGTCGTAACGCGCGGCATCGAACTCGCGGATCACGTCGACAAACGCGTTGACGGCAAAGGAATAATGCTGGCAGCTCACACTAAAGTGCGGCACCTGCTCGGATGCGCCCTTGTACTTGCCCTCGAGCAGGTCGGCCTGGTCGAGTACCTGGCGCGCATAGCCCAAGAAGGTCTCGCCTTCCTCGGACACAATGACGCCCTTGTTGGTGCGCTCAAAGATGTGCACACCCATCTCGTTTTCGAGATCGCGAATCGACGCGGTAATCGAAGGCTGCGACACAAAGAGACGGCGCGAGGCCTCGGTAATGCTGCCGCATTCGGCAACTTTGACGACATATCTGAGCTGCTGGAGCTTCATGGCTGTCTCCTTAGCTGTTCGCGAAATTCGCGTCGGCTGCACCCTCCTGACGCATAAACGGCGGCATCTCCCCCGTCGCGGCGCAGGCGGCAATCTGATGCAGAGCCCCGGCGACCGCATCATCTGCCGCGGCGCCGATATGCCAGCGCGCGGCAGCCGTGACGGCCTCATTGGCATTGGCGACTGCAACGGAGTTGGGAACGGCATCGATCATGGGCAGATCGTTATCGGAATCGCCGAATACGGCCACCTCGTCGGGCGTCAGGCCCAAGGCGCGCGCCAGCTCCAGCGCAGCGCAGCCCTTGTCCCAACCATCCGGAAGGATGTCGAACAGGCGCACTCGGTTGTTGGGAAACACGAGCGAGAGTTCCGGCACCTCAGCGGCAACGCGCTCGCGTAGCTCCGCGAGCTCCTCACGCGAACGGGCACTCCAGATATTCGCCTTAAACACCGACGCGTCATCGACGACGGGACGGCACGGGGCCTCTTCGCCTTTGAGCCACGCATTGCCGCCCGACTCCATAGCGCGACGCACACGCTCGGGATTGCTCGTCACGCAATAGGCATCGTTGCCCCAAAAGTCATCGCCCAGGCTGTAGACTTTTAGAAATGTATCGTCGGTCTCTTGCTCCAGATAGTCGGCCAAACGCATCAGAGCATCGTTGTCGATTGCGCGCGAGGCGACTACTTCGCCGTCGACAAACATCACCTGGCCGTTACAGAACGCACCGGTCGAAAAACACTCGGAACGGTTTTTGAACATCCAGCCCATCGCGGACGGCTGACGACCCGAAACCGGCCCAAAGTGCAGACCCGCCGCCTGCATGGCATGAATACCCTCAATGGCGTAGTCGCTGGCGCCGTCATGCCCGGCTGGAATCAGTGTATCGTCCATATCGGTCAGCACAAGTTTAATCATAAGGCCCCCATTCGTATCGGTCCTACCTATTGTAACGACCTGCCAAAATAAACCTGTCCCTTTTTGGCAGGTGCGCTAGTATAGGGAACAACAGATTCGATGCGGGAGTGCCGGCGGTGCAAACCACAAGGCTGAGAGGGCATGGGGCCCAATCCTTTGAACCTGTCAGTTAATGCTGGCGTAGGGAGCATGCCGCCTTTACAGGGGCGCTGTCTATGCACAGCGCCCCTTTTCTATGCCAAGGAGGCATGTGCAGTGATTGATTCGGAACAGCTTAAGCAACATATGGTCAAGGCCGTAGAGGAAATTCGCGCCACCAATCCGATGGCCGGCTCCATCACCAACACGGTGACGATCGACTTTGTCGCCAACGCACAGCTCGCCGTGGGCGGATCGGCCGCCATGGTCTATCTGCCCGACGAGGGCGAAGCGCTCGTTGCCGGCGGCGGCGCCATCTATCTCAACATGGGCACGCTCTTCCCTATCTACGAGCAGACGATTCCCCGCGCGGCGAAGGCGGCACACGACGCCGGCAAGCCCTGGGTGCTCGATCCGGTGGGCCTGGGTATCGGCAGCCTGCGCACCCAGCTGGTAAACGAGCTCAAGCAGTACAAGCCCGCCATCGTGCGCGGCAACGCCTCCGAGATTATCGCACTCGCCGGCCTGTGGGGTCTTGAGGGCGAGGCGGCTGATCTGAGCCGCGTGCGTGGTGTCGATACCACCGACACGGTCGACGCCGCCCGCGATGCCGCCGTGGCGCTCGTTCGCCACACCGGTGGCGCCGTTGTGGTCTCGGGCGAAGTCGACCTGATCACCGACGGCACGACGGTGGCCAAGTCCCACGGTGGCAGCCCGCTCATGTCCAAGATCACCGGCTGCGGCTGCTCGCAGGGCGGCGTGCTGGCCGTGTACGCCTGCGCCGCCGACCCGTTTACGGCAGCCGTCTGCGGCACCGCCGTCTACAACGTGGCCGGCACGCGTGCCGCCGCTGTCGCCGACGCCCCGGCAAGCTTTAAGGTCGCCTTTATCGACGAGCTCTACCGCGCAACCTCCCAAGACATCGCCGATAACCGACTCGAGCTCGAGGAGGCATAGGCCATGTCCGAGCCCGCAACCAATGCCGGCATGAACACGCTCGTCGCCGTGGCCATCGCCCCGTGCGGCACCGGCGATGAGCTATCCGCCGAGGTCGCCGAGGTCGTGCGTGTCATTCGCGAGAGCGGCCTGCCCAACCGCACCACCTCCATGTTCACCGAGATCGAGGGCGACTGGGACGAGGTCATGCAGGTCGTGCGCGACGCAACCTTTGTGTTGGCGAGCAAGGGCATCCGCACCGAAGTCGTGCTCAAAGCCGATATTCGACCCGGATTTACCGACACCATGACCGGCAAACTCGAGCGCATGGAAGCACAGATCAAAAAGCAGGAGGAAGCACGATGAGCATCCGCGACAACCTTGATATCTCGGCCTATCTGGTACTCGGCCCCGAAAACACGCTCGGGCGCCCCGTGGGCGATGTGGTGGCCCAGGCACTCGACGCCGGCTTTACCTGCATCCAGGTGCGCTCCAAGGTGGCAAGCGCCCGCGAGATCATTGCGCTGACCGGCGACGCCGCGCAGGCAATCGCTCAGGCCGGCAAGACCGGTCAGGTCGCCTTGCTGATCGACGACCGTCTGGACTGTGTGCTTGCCGCACGCGAGCAGGGTATTGCTGTCGACGGTGTGCACGTGGGCCAAAGCGATATTCCCGTCGAGGTCTGTCGCAAGTTGCTGGGCCCCGACGCCATCGTGGGCCTTTCGGCCCGTTGCGAGGAGATGCTCGAGTACGTCAAGACCGCCGATATGAGTTTGGTCGACTACCTTGGCATCGGCCCACTCCACGAGACCGAGACCAAGCGCGACTGCGGACGCGCGGCCGACGGCTCTATCATCACCAAGAGCTTTGAGGACCTGGCCGCGCTCCATGCGGCAAGCCCCGTGCCCATCGTGGTGGGCGGCGGCGTCAAGACGGCCGACCTTCCGCAGCTCAAGGCCACCGGCGTCGACGGCTTCTTTGTGGTGAGTGCCGTCTGCAGCGCCGATGACCCCTACGCCGCGGCCAAGGAGCTCGTAGACACCTGGCAGCAGGCATAGGCATAAGCCGAGCAGTTGCTCCGCGGCCCCATAACTTCAGCAATGGAAAACGCATCCCAGTTTGGACGTCCATTCTGGGATGCGCTTTCCGCTGAGCACGCGGCAGTTTGCCCTACTCTGCCAGATATGCCTCCAGTGCCGGCAAGGTCGCCTCCGCATCGCGGCGACCAATCTGGTAGATGCGTTCAAGTTCATCGGGCTCGCGACACAGCGACGGCACCTTCACCGATTCGCTCGGCCGCACCACAAAGATCTCGCCGGCAGCCTCGCGACGTGCCAGGTCATCGAGCGTGGTATTGTAGACCTCATGCCGATGCTCAAGCGCTGCGACAAACTCCGGATAGTGACGGAACACGCGTCGCAGCATGGGCATCACGCTGTTGGGCTGCTTCACAAAGCCCGCTGGCTGCGTGAGTACCACGATATTGCGGTCATACCCCTGCGCAAACAGCCATGCGCTGGGAATAGAATCAGCCACGCCACCATCCAGATACTTATGCCCGTCAATAGCAACGGGACGCGTCGCCACGGGAATTGCCGACGACGCCCGGATCCACTCGATATCGCGCTCGTCGCCATACGGCAGATCGTGATAGACGGCCTTGCCCGTCTCGATATCGGTACACACGCACGTAAACCGCATGGGGCAGGCGCGATATGTCTCCAAATCGATGGGATCGCGCTCGATGGGCACCTCGTGATAGGCAAAATCGGCATTGAACATGTCGCCGGTTCGCAACCAGCTCGTCACGCTCGCATAGCGCTTATCGGCACAATAGGCTTTGTTGTAGCGAATGGCGCGGCCGATCTGGCGCGATTTAAAGTTGTAGCCAAACGCCGCGCCCGCCGAGACACCCACCATATGGTCGCAAGTTAAGCCATGCTCCATCCATACGTCGAGCACGCCCGCCGTATACATGCCGCGGTAGCCGCCTCCCTCGAGTGCCAGCCCCACCGTGCGCGTCGTATTTGACTGTGCCATGCGACCATCTCCGTCCCCGCAAATTCAAACGGAACAAGTATACCCGTCAACATATATCGTCTCAGTCGCATTTTCATCGAACATCGCATCGTCGCGCTACCGCCTGTCGAATAATAGCCGTCCACAGCATGTGCACCCATATCCCCGCACTCGAGGAAAGCGGCTTTATGGTGACGCTCGACAAGCACATTTGGCAGATTGCGCCCGTCGACGGCGATCAAGGCCGCAGCACGCAAATCATTTCATCGATGCTCGAAATGGCGCAGTCGCTCCATCTACCCGTCGTGGTCGAAGGCGTCGAGACAAATGGGCAGGCGAACATGCTACGACAAATGGGCGCCCGCTACGCTCAGGGCTTCCTCTACTACCGCCCCATGCCGGCGAAGGATTTTGAGGCATTGCTCGATGGTGGCAATAGCAACTGATACGCTCGCGCGCAAAACGCCGCCGTCGAAGGGGACATTTGTCTCCATTAGCTAACTTATATCCCCAATTCAAACCGAATTGGGGATATGATATAAACCGTTGTTCCGCCCAAGGAGGTTATCCATCATGAACGAGTCGTATCGCCTGGGCGAGCAATCGATTATTGCCTATCTTCAGCGACTTGCGAACGGCGTCTCGACCGCTGAACTCGATGTTGCCGCGCTGCCTGCTGAGCTACGCGCCGTTGGTGAGCAACTGCAAAAGACGCATGCCATCCTGCAACAAGAGCGCCAGCTGCTTGAGCGTAACGCCTATATCGACCCGCTCACCAACTTGGGCAACCGCAACGGATTCGACCGTCACGTCGAGCAACTCTGGCGCAAAGGCGACCCCTTCACCTGCGCCTATATTGACATCGACCATCTCAAGCATTGCAATGATAGGTTTGGCCACGCCGAAGGCAATCGCTATATTCTGAGCATCTGCCGCACGCTCTCCGAAACCATGGAGCACGATGAGATGCTGTTCCGTATCGGTGGAGACGAGTTTGTGCTCATCTCGCTCTCCGCAAACGAGATTGAACTCGAGCAGCGCTTGGAGCAGGTACGTACCAGGCTGATCGAGGCGAGCTCAGGTGGCAAGGCGCCCATGATCGGCAGCTTTAGCTTTGGCTGCTCGCGCGTCGATCCACTTGCCGGCGACACGCGTCGCCAGATGACGATGGATGCCGATCGCAAGATGTATCGCTATAAGCTTATGCATCGTGTGCAGCAACCGAAAGACAGTGACGCGCCGCAACGCCCAATCGTCGATCAGCTTCCCTGCAACGACCGGGTGTTCCAAGCGATCTCCATGAGCTCCGAGACGCGCTATCCGTTTATCCTCAATCTCGATACGGGAGAATCGCAATGGTCGGTTAACGCCGTGCGCGATTTTGACCTGCCCTCCCAGCACCCTTTTAACTCACTCGACATGTGGCTCGCCCGCGTTCATCCCGAGGACCGCGACAACGTACGTGTCGAGCTCGACATGGTGATAAACGGCACGTGGCACTTCCACTACATGCAGTATCGCGTAATGGATGCCACCGGAAAATACGTGCTTTGCGACTGCACGGGCTACCGCTTGGACGGCACCGATACCGAGCCCGGCATGTATGTGGGCATTATCATCAACCGAAGCTTGGCAGATACGACCGATTCCGTGACCGGCTTGGGCGATATTCACGCCCTGGTCAACGCCATTGGCGAAATGCGTCGCGTGGCGCGCAAGGCGGGGTTGATCGCCATTAAAATCGACGATATCGCTCAGGTCAATGCCCGTTTTGGCTTTGATGCGGGCGACCGTGTTTTGGCAGAATGTGCCGCCTGTCTGGTGGAATGCGCGCGCGGTAAGGGTCGTATGTTCCGCTCGACGGGGCCGATGTTCGTGGCGCTTTTCGACGACTTTGATCCCGAAGAAACCGATGCGATTGCAGAGGAAATCGAGCGGTTCCTGGGTTCGCCCGTGCTCTTTGGCCCATTTGAATATCAGCCGCCCATTCGCGTGGCCACGCTCCATCTGGACGGCGTCGACCGTCAGCCCGTTTCGATTTTAAACGAGCTCAAAGCGTTGCTCGGGAAAGCCGTGCAGGTGCCAGGTACCAAACTGGATTAGTACCGCGCCCACACCGCCTCCCCCATCGTGCGATAATCCTCTGCAGAAGTCACCGACAGCAGAGGGAGTTTGTGATGAAGGTTCTTTTGGTCAATGGCAGCCCCAAGGCAAACGGCAACACCGCCCGCGCACTCGCCGAGGTCGCCGAGCAACTCAATGCCGAAGGCATTGATACCGAGGTGTTTCAGCTGGGCACCAAGCCCATTCGCGACTGCATTGGCTGTGGTCAGTGCGGCAAGCTCGATTGCCGCTGCACCTTTGACGATGACGTGGTGAACGAGCTGATCGCTGCCGCCGAGCAGGCAGATGGCTTTGTCTTTGGCTCGCCCGTCTACTATGCGCACCCCAGCGGACGCATCCTTTCGGCCCTCGATCGCGCATTCTATGCCGGCAGCAAAGCCTTTGCACACAAGCCGGGCGCTGCCGTCGCCGTTGCCCGTCGCGGCGGCACGTCGACCACCTTCGACGTGCTCAATAAGTACTTCACCATCAACCAGATGCCCGTGGTTGCTTCCACGTACTGGAACAACGTGTTTGGCGCCATGCCGGGCGAGGCCGCCCAGGACGCCGAGGGCCTGGCCACCATGCGCAACATCGGCAAGAACATGGCCTGGCTCCTGCATTGTATCGAGGCAGGACAGGCCGCCGGCATCGAAGCCCCCGAAGCCGATCGCGAGCGCACCAACTTCATCAGGTAGAACGGCGGAACAAATACATGAACGTGCAAATTTTTGGCACCAAAAAGTCTTTCGATACCAAGAAAGCACAGCGCTTCTTCAAAGAGCGCCGCATTAAGGTGCAGTTTATTGACCTTAAGGAAAAGGAGATGAGCAAGGGCGAGCTCACGAGCGTGATGCAGGCGGTCGGCGGTATCGACAAGCTGCTCAACCCCAAGGCCAAGGACGAGGAGACGCTCGCGCTCATCCAGCACCTCACCCCCAGCCAGCGCTTCGACAAGTTGCTCGAGAACCAGCAGGTTCTAGCCGAGCCCATCGTGCGTAACGGCAAAAAGGCCACCGTCGGTTATTGCCCCGATGTATGGGGAGCCTGGGAGTAGCCTGTGTTATTTGCCAGCGCGTGGGTATAAGAGCAGGCGTTTGGCATATGATTCAACTGTAAGCCATGTCTAACAAAGGAGGGCACATGCCCAACAAACCCGTGAAAATCATCATGCTTACCGGATACCTCGGTGCCGGCAAGACCACGCTGCTCAACCACATCCTCGCTAACGATGGCGGTATCCGCGCCGCCGTAATCGTCAACGATATCGGCGAGATCAATGTGGACGCCAGCCTCATCGCCGACGGCGGCCTTTCCGAGACCGACGACCTCATCCCGCTCACCAACGGCTGCATCTGCTGCACGCTTTCGGACGACCTTGCTAACCAGCTGCAGGGCATCGCCGATTCGGGCAACTTCGACTACATCATCATCGAGGCTTCGGGCATTTGCGAGCCTATCCCCATCGCCTACACCATCTCGAGCTTCTGCGACGAGGCCAAGGTGGGCGGCGAGCCCAAGCTCGCACTCGACAACATCGTGGCCGTGGTCGACTGCGCCCGCATGTACGACGAGTTCAACGGCGGCCGCGACCTGCTGGCTGAGGATATCGACGAGGACGACATCGAGAGCCTGCTCATCCAGCAGATCGAGTTCTGCTCCACGCTGATCCTCAACAAGACCGATACCGTGAGCCCTGAGCAGATCGCCGAGCTCAAGGCCATCGTGCGCAGCCTGCAGAAGGACGCCGTGATTGTCGAGGCTCAAAACGGCGAGGTCCCCATGGAGGAACTGCTCGATACCGACCGCTTCGACTTTATGCGCGCCTACAACTCCGCCGCCTGGATCGAGGCCATGGAGCATCCCGAGGAGCACGACGACCCCGAGGTGCTCGAGTACGACATCGAGACCTTTGTGTACTCGCGCCGCAAGCCGTTTGACCTGCAAAAGTTCACCGATTTTGTTGAGCAGGAGTGGCCCGACGAGGTCATCCGCGTCAAGGGTCCGCTGTGGCAGACCGGCGATCCGGACATGTGCTACATGTTTGAGCAGGCCGGCCACCAGATGCGCCTGATGGAGAACGGCCTGTTTGTCGACTCGGCGCCCGAGGGCGAGAAGCAGAAGATTATCGACGAGAACCCCGAGATCATGCAGATTTGGGACGACGAGACGGGCGACCGTATGACGAGCCTGTGCATCATCGGCCGTCACATGGACAAGGATGCGCTCATCGCCTCCCTCGATGCCTGCCTGACCGACTGGCACCGCGCCTAGGTTTATCCAAGCGGGCATTTTCCGCCCACGTAACCGCCAAACCACCACGAAGGTGCCTGTCCCCTTCGTGGTGGTTTTTCGTTCTGAGCCAAGGAGATTCATGTTCAACATTGTGCTGTATGCGCCCGAGATTCCGGCCAATACGGGCAATATCGGCCGCACCTGCGTGGTCACCGGCGCCCGTCTGCATCTGGTTGAGCCGCTGGGGTTTTCGCTCGACGACAAAACGGTACGTCGCGCCGGCCTGGGCTACTGGCAAAACTTGGATGTGACGACCTATGCCGGCTGGGAGGATTTTCTTGCGCGCAACGGTCTCTCCCCCGCCGATGCCCGCCTGCATCTGCTGACCAAAAAGGCGCGCCGTACCTATGCGCAAAGCACCTACCGCGACGGCGACTTTTTGGTCTTTGGCAGCGAGAGCTCGGGCATTCCCGAGCCACTGCTTGCCGCGGCGCCCGAGCGTTGCGAGCGCATCCCCATGCTGCGCGATTGCGACTCACTCGATAACGCCGAGGCTTGGGAAGCTCACGAGGAATCGCTCGGGCATACCGAGGACAGCCACGAGACCATCCTTCAACAGGATATCTGCGGCAACTTCGTCAACCCGGACGACTACCGCATCAGCGCACTCAACCTCTCCAACAGCGCCGCCATCGTCCTCTACGAAGCCCTGCGCCAAACAGGCTTTCCGGGAATGTGACAAAGGGACCGTCCCTTTGTCACATTCAAGCGCCACGCCGATGGCACACACGCCTAATTGATGCTCTAGATAAAGAGCCCTCACTTTTAATCAGAATTAACTAAAGTAAAATGAAGTTAAACGGCGGTGTGAAAGGAGAGCCTTGTGAAATATCTCGAGAACCCGTTTACCCCCAGTTTTGGTGAGGTTCCTGCCCATCTCGCTGGCAGACAACAGATTATTCGGGATTTGGACCGTGCCTTCTTGAGCCAGCGCAGGCGCCCAGAATTGACCTCGATCTTCTCAGGCGCGCGTGGAACCGGTAAAACTGCTCTCATGTCGTCACTCGCGACAAGGGCGGAATCCCACGGCTGGATAGCCGTAAAGACGACCGCGCTCCCGGGAATGCTTGAGGAAATCGAGTTCGGGGCGAAACGCGCCGCCGGCCATCTTATCGACCCGTCTAAGAACTTCGAAGTCACCGGTCTCGGAATTGCACCGCTCGGCAGCATCGAGGTCAATCGCGTTCACGATGCCTCAACCTGGCGTTATCGCATGAGCGACATAATCGACCAGCTCAACGAGGCGGGCACCGGTCTGCTCGTCACGGTTGACGAGGTGGACCCGACACTCGACGAGATGATCCAGCTCGCAGCCACGTATCAGCACTTTGTGACCGATGGGAAACGCGTCGCCCTGCTCATGGCGGGACTTCCCAACAACGTATCGACGTTGCTGAACCACAAGACGGTCTCGTTCCTTCGCCGCGCCCAACAATATCATCTGGGTCGCATTGCCAACTATGACGTGCGCGAGGCTTTGATTCGCACAATCCAGGAAAACGATCGCCTGGCAGATGCTGAGGGAATCGATAGAGCCGTTCGCTCGATCTCTGGTTTTCCCTTCCTATTGCAACTCGTAGGCTACCGTGCCTGGGATCTCACAAGCGATTCGAAGGAAATCTCGTCACGCGACTTTGACCTGGGAATCAAAATCGCGCGCGACGAGATGGACGACCGAATCCTCGCGGCAACCTATCGGGAACTCACTGCAGAGGACAAGCGATTCCTCATCGCCATGCTCGATGACGAGGAAGAGTCCACCACCGCCGACCTTGTCGAGCGCCTTAAGCGTTCGCCGCAGCAGGTCTCCCGCTACCGACGCCGCATGATAGATGCCGGCATCATCGGGGAACGAGGACGAGGGCTCGTCGCATTTGAATTGCCATTCTTCCGCGACTATCTCGCGGCTCAATGCGTGAAATAGGCATCAATGAGGCAAAGAGGCTGTCCCTTTGCCTCATTGTCTATAGATAGCGGCCGGTGATGCTTGCGGGGCAGGCCGCGATGTCGCTCGGCGTGCCGGCGCAGACGATTTGCCCGCCCGCGTCGCCACCGCCCGGGCCCATGTCGATCACGTAATCGGCATTGCGGATAAGGTCGAGATCGTGTTCGATCACGATAACCGTGGCGCCCTTGGCAACAAGGCCGTCGAACACACTCAGCAGTAGCTGAACATCGAGCGGATGCAAGCCAATCGTGGGCTCATCGAACACGAATACGGCATCGTCCTGCACGCGGCCCATCTCGCTCGCAAGCTTAAGACGCTGCGCCTCGCCGCCCGAAAGCGCCGGTGTGGGCTCACCGAGTGTGAGATAGCCCAAGCCAAGGTCGTGCAAGGTCTGCAAGCGCGCCTGAACCTTCTTGAGTCCCACCGTGGCGTCGATAGCCTCGTCCACATTCATGTCCATGAGCTGCGGCAACGTAAGCAAGCTCCCGTCCTTGCCCTCACGATGGATACGCGAAGCCGTGTCCGCATAACGCGAACCGCGACATGCCGGGCAGACGATCTCGACGTCGGGCAAAAACTGCACGTCGAGCGATATCGAGCCCGTGCCATCGCACGTAGGGCAGCGTAAGGCGCCAGTGTTGTAGCTAAAGGCACCCGCCTTGTAGCCGGCTGCTTTGGCCTCGGACGTACGGGCGAAGGCGCGACGCAGCTCGTCATGAATGTCGGCATAAGTCGCCACTGTCGAGCGCACGTTGGCGCCGATAGGCGTAGCGTCAATCAGGTTTGCGCGGGCAATACCCTCGGCATCGACCCAACGCACGTGTCTTGGCAGACGCTCGCCAGCTGCCTGTGCCTTAAGTGCCGGGATGAGTGTCTCGAGCACCAACGTCGTCTTGCCCGAGCCCGAAACGCCCGTCACCGCGACGAGACGGCCGCGCGGGATATCGACTTCGAGCGGTTTTACGGTATGAATGGCATCGGTTGCCATGCGGATATGTCCCTGGTCGAACATTTCCTCGTCAGTCACCTGCGGACGCATGCGCTTGGACTCTGCGCGCAAAAACGGGGCGATGCGGCTGCCCCGCGATTGTTCGACCTCGTCCACCGTACCTGCAGCGATCACGTTACCGCCACCTGCTCCGGCAACGGGGCCCATCTCGACCAGATAGTCAGCTTCCGCCAGTACGCGCGTATCGTGGTCGACAACAACCACGGTGTTGCCGTCGCCTACCAGGTCGCGCATCACGCCAACCAGGCCGTCGACATTTGCCGGATGCAAGCCGATCGAGGGCTCGTCCAGCACATAAAGCACGCCCGTCGATCGATTGCGTACCACGCGGGCGAGCTGCACACGCTGGCGCTCACCCGTGGAGAGCGTGGCACCGGCGCGGTCGAGTGAAAGGTAATCGAGACCCAGGTCGACCAGACGACGAGCCGTGCTCAAAAACGAATCGCAGATATCCGTCGCCATGGGCTGCATCTCGGCCGGCAAGGATGCGGGCACCCCGCGCACCCACTCAATCGCCTCGCCCAGCGTCATGGCCGCGGCCTGCGCCAGATTGATACCGCGCACCTGGGGCTGGCGCGCGGCCTCGGAGAGACGCGTGCCGCCACAGTCACGGCATGGCCTCTCGCACAAAAAGCGAGCTACACGCTTAAGCCCCTTATCGTCCTTAACCTTGGCGAGCGCATTCTCGACGGTATAGACGGCGTTGTAGTAGGTAAAGTCGAGTGGCGTGGCGCCCTCACCGTTTTTGGGGACGTAGAGAATGTGCTTCTTAACCGCCGGACCATGAAACACGATGTCGCGCTCTTGAGGCGTGAGCTGGTTAAACGGCACGTCGGTGCGCACGCCCATCTCGCCTGCCACCTGCTTCATCAGATCCCACATGAGCGTACCCCAGGGAAGCACCGCGCCTTCGTTGATAGTCTTTGACTCGTCGGGCACCAGGCTCGCCTCGTCCACCTCGCGCATGACACCGGTACCGCCGCAGGTAGAGCACGCGCCGCCGCTGTTAAAGGCAAGGTCCTCGGCACCCGGCGCGTAGAACTCGCGGCCGCATGCGGGGCACGTGAGCGACAGGCCCGCAGCCACGTTAAGGCTCGGCTCCACACGCGCCCCGCAATGCGGGCACACGTGATGGGCGCAGCGGCTAAAGAGTAGACGCAGGCTATTGTTGAGCTCGGTCATGGTGCCAAAGGTGGAACGCACGCCCGGCACGCTGGGGCGCTGATGCAATGCGAGCGCCGCCGGCACGTGCAGCACCTCGTCCACCTGGGCGTGCTCGGCCTGCGTCAGACGACGGCGGGTATAGGTGCTGAGCGCCTCCAGATAGCGACGCGAGCCCTCGGCATAAAGAACCCCCAGCGCCAGCGAACTCTTGCCCGAGCCCGACACGCCGGCAATGCCCACGAGTTTTCCCAGCGGAATGTCGATATCGATGTCCTTGAGGTTATGGACGCGCGCGCCGCGTACCTCGATAGCCTGCGGGCTCATCTTCTGTTCCGTCACCTTTATCACCCTACTCATGCCATAAAACTCGATCGCGAATGTACGCGCCCAGCATGGGCACGGTAAACCGGACGAGGCCGTATCCGGCAGCCTCGATGACGCGCTCGCGAATCAGGCTTGCGCGATATTTACTCGCCCAACTCTGAGTACGGTCGCAGCGCTCAATGATATCCGCCATGCGCGTCGGCTCACCCTCGTCAGCAGCCATGGCCTCGATAAAGAGGCGCTGTGGACTGCGCAGCCCGTAATACAGAGGCGCGTCAACCGCTTCGTAGAACTCGGAGACGGCATCCGCATGGCCATCCTCGACATCGCGCCTTTCGATGACCTGCGAGCCACGCCGGACAGCAGACCGCCACATGTAATATCCCACCAGCTGAACCATGTAGGGATGCCCCATGCTCTTGCGCGCCGCAAGGTCCGCCGTCTCCGCGTCAACGTAAAGACCAGCGTCTTTGACCGTCTGGATATACGAATCGCGTACCTTGGGCAAAGAGATCGCCCCCAACGTACGCTGCTGGGCACGCCGCAAAAACGTCACGCTCGGCTCTTCGAGCAGATCGTCAACCATACTGGGTAAGCCGGCGAACACCAGCGCAAGGCCGCGCTGTTCGCTATCGGACAGGCCTGTGGCATCCTGATCTCCCAGCACCTGCTGATAGAGAACGGCAAGAGCCGCCAGCTCCTCGATAGACGCCGATTGTGCCTCATCGATCGCAAACAGTATGCCCTTGCCTGGACCGAGCTTCTTGAGGCGCTCGTTGACCAGCCCTTGCAACGTTTCGCCCTTTGCCCGCGCCGCCTCGACCGACATCCGGTCAAACGACGGACCGAACTCCATTGACGTCACAACGGGTTTATTCGAGCGAAGCGCATCGGCTAGGCGGCCGCACAGTCCAAGCGAAGCGGAATCGGAGACAACCGCCCATCCGCGCTCGCTAGCTAAACGCTGCAGTTCCCGCAAGAGAACCGTTTTGCCACAGCCGCGGTTTCCCGTAATGAGCATGAGCCTGCCCGGCGCCCCGGCGCCGTTATCGAGCCCTTCCTCGAAATCTTCGATGACCGACTCACGACCGATGAGTATCGGAGGCCGCTTGCCTGCCGTTGGCTTAAAGGGATTCGGGTTCATGTCGGCCTCCTCGGATTGGCAAACCCTGGTAATAGTTATACCAACTTGTACCGAGTTATACCAATAGCATGTGACAAAGGAGCTATCCCTTTGTCACATGTGGCCGAAAAACTCGGCGTCTGCTGCTCGCCAGGGGCGGAAGGTGGCGGGATCGATCTTTACGTGCGCCGCGGCGGGCACGTCGTACCATTTGACCGTGTAACCGGCGCCGTGAGAGCAAAAGACCGAGTCGGGCGTGTTGGGCAGATCGGCCTCGGGCTCATAGGCGGCCGTCTCGATTACGCGCTCGGCATCATGGCAAGCCGCATAGCCGGCAAACTCTAGGTACAGATGTCCGCGACCACTCGTGTAGGCAGCCACCTCTAGCGCGTAATTCTGCACTTCGGATGCCGGCACGCGACCCACAAGCTTCGCCCGGTCTCCCGCCATCGTCGGCGGCTCGTACTCGGCACCCATGCGCGTGGCATCCGAGAGCGCCCGGCCCACGCACTCCCCCGGCACCTCGAGCTCAAAGTGGTACCACGGCTCCAGCAACACGGCCGCGCCGGCCTCACGCGCCTGCATCAAACCCTGACGAATCGCGCGGTACGTGGCCTGGCGAAAGTCGCCGCCCTCGGTGTGCTTGGCATGAGCGCGGCCACCCGTGAGCGTAATGCGAATATCGGTGATGGGCGAGCCGGTCAGCACGCCCAAGTGATCGCGCTCCATGGCGTTGGTGAGTGCCAAACGCTGCCAGTTAAGATCGAGCTCATCGGTCGAGGTCACGGTGCCAAACTGCACGCCCGAACCCGCTGGCAACGGCTCCAGACGCAGGTGCACCTCGGCATAGTGGCGCAGTGGCTCAAAGTGGCCCACGCCCTCAACCGGCTGCGAAATAGTCTCCTTATAGAGAATGCCGCCGGGCTCAAACGCAATCGAAAGACCGAAGCGATCGGCCAGCACCCGCCGCACGACCTCGAGCTGCACCGCCCCCATGAGCTGCAGATGTATTTGTTCAAGATGCGTATTCCAGTTTACGCCGAGCATGGGATCCTCGTCCGCCAGCTCAGTCAGTGCTTTGAACACCGTATGGACATCGTGCTCGTTCGGCAGCACCGTATAGGTGAGGACCGGCGCAATGACGGGCGCATCGCCCGCGGGCTCCGCGCCCAGGGCGTCCCCTGGGCGAACGTGCGCAAGACCCGTCACGGCGCAGATGCCACCAGCGGCAACTTCCCGGGCAAGCTCGTATTTCTCGCCGTTATAGATGCGCACCTGGTCGATCTTTTGCTCCCATGCCTCGGCACCGGAACGTCCGTCAATCATCTGCTTGGCATGCAGCGTGCCGCCGGTCACTTTAACCCAAGCCAAGCGCTCGCCACGATCCCCGCGGCTGACACGATAGACGCGCGCGGCAAACTCAGGAAGCCATGCCTGTTCACGCATCAGCGCGCATATGCCGTCCAGCAGCTCGTCCACGCCTTGGTCCTTGAGCGCCGAGCCGGCAAAACAGGGAAAGAGCTTGCGCTCGGCAACCATGCGCGACAGCGTCGCGACGGAAAGCTCACCCGTCTCGAGAAACTCGTCGAGCGCCACCTCGTCTAACGCAGCGGCGTCTTCCTGAACGGCACCGCCCGCCAGCAGTTCGTTGGCATCCAGGCAGCCCTCGGAAAGACGCTGCCCAAGCTGTGCCAGCAAAACATCGCGGCCGGGATTCTCCAAATCGATCTTGTTGATGAAGATGAACGTCGGGATGTCATAGCGCGCAAGCAGGCGCCACAGGGTTTCGGTGTGCCCCTGTACGCCATCGTTGGCGCCTACCACCAGAATCGCGTAGTCCAGGGCACGCAGCGTGCGCTCCGCCTCGGCAGAAAAATCGACATGGCCGGGAGCGTCCACGAGCATAACGTGGGTGTCACCATGGTCGAGCACAGCCTGCGACGAGAAGATCGTGATACCGCGCTCACGCTCAATCTCGTTCGTATCCAGATGCGAGTCGCCATCGTCAACGCGGCCGCGCTTGCGAATGCGGCCCGCGTTAAACAGCATGGCCTCGGCCAGCGTGGTCTTGCCGGCATCGACATGCGCCAAGATTCCAGCGACCGCTTGCTTCGACATGGCTCTCCTCTTATTGCAAGCCCATCGCACGCGGCAACGGGCACCCTCGTTCCACACTGGATGATACAATTTACGGGCCGGCGGGCGAAGCGGGCCCTATCCCCCGACCGAGCTCATCGCCCCGCGTTGCCGCGCGGCGATTTTCGTAGGTTCGCGCCTTGCGAAAGCCGGCACCTCCCCTTTTTGTCTGCCCGGGTTCATCTGGGGCAGTAACAACGCGAGCCCCACAACAACGCGTTTTACCAAAAATGGCCCCACTCGGGGCCATTTTCATTTCGGTGAAACGCTGGTATGTGACTCGGCCTTTATGCCTCGCGCAGCCAATCAAACGCGACGCGCGGCGTACCGTCCGACACATATACGATACCGGCGCGCTTAAACCCGGCCTTGGCAATGGCTCCCTGCATGGGCAGGTTGTCCTGATGCGTGTCGATACGCAGGTGGTCGGCACGCTCCTTGGCAAAGGCAAACATCGCAGCCGCGATACCGTGCACGGTGCCATCGGACGCCACACGGTGCAGCACGGCGTACGGAGTGTCGCTGCGCCATTGACCATCCTCAATTACGTCATAGCACTCGTCCGGGCCCGGCAAAAAGGCAAACGTCGCCACCACGCGGCCATCGACTTCGCACACATAGCTGCCACCGGCGGCGATATCGGCAGCCAGTTGCTCGGCAGAAGGCGTGCCCTCGGGCCACTGTGTGGCGTTGCCATGCGCGCGCATAAAGGCGCGGGCCGCGTCATAGATAGCCATGACAGCGGGAATGTCGGTATCGAGGGTTTTTCTGATCATCACGCGGCGACCTCACGTTTATTGGTATCACTTTGATTGAGCAATGATACCAACGTTTGGAGAGGGGCGCGATGCAGATGGGGAGCAAAAAGCGAGCCGCCTGGTCAAAGGCCAAAAGCGAGTTTTTGGGCGCTGCCACCGGCGGCGATATGAGCGACCTGTTTGCACGCGAAGACGAGCGCCGCGACGCCCTGGACGCCGAGCGCGATGAGGCCTGGCGCTACAAGTCGTGCGAACGCAAAAACCGTTACGACACGCGCGCCGAGGCCGAGGCCGTTATGGCCGAATGCGAAAACCGCGGGCGGCGCGGTTTGGCCTGCTACAAATGCGAATACTGCGGCGGATGGCACCTGACGTCGCACCCTTGGAAATAGGCGCCGCTTCGACACGGCACTGACGGAGCGCCAGCTATCGCGCGCAAGCTACGGGCGCGGCGGCACCAAAACATCGTAACGAACGGCCTTGCCCGCAAGTTGATAGCTCGGCTTAACGCCGGCAAGCAGCGGGCCCTTTACCGGCCGCTTGATAACGACCTTGCGCGGACGCGCCGCAAGCGCAGCTTCGACCAGCGTCTCCTCATCGGCACATGGCTGTTCCAGATGATGCAAGAGTTGGAACTTCTTTTTCACCGCCGCGCTCTTGGTGCGCTCGGGAAACATGGGGTCCAGATACACCACGTCGGGAGCCGCGAGCTCGCCCTTCCCGATCAGCTCAGCTGTATGGCGAAGGCCGGTAATACTGTCCTCGCCCGCATGTAAGCGCATGCGCGCCACGGCTGTCGCAAGCGCCGGATCATCTGCCGCGCGATCCAAAGCATCCTTGAGGAGTGCCGCGATCACGCAATCCTGCTCATACAGATCGACGGTAAAGCCCGCGGCCGCCAACAGCAGCGAATCCTCGCCAAAGCCTGCCGTGGCATCAATCGCCCATGGGCACTCGACGCCTTTTGCGCGCGCAGCCTTTACCAGCAGCTCTTGCCGCAGACGGCCCTGCTTGAGCCGCGGCAGCATGCGGTCAAAATCGGCGCGCAGCTCCATCGTGCCGTCAGTGAGCGTGAGGCCCTCGGACTTCCCGATTAGCTCAAGCCCCGCGGACCGAGCAACAGAAAAGGGATCGACGACGCCCATGGGTACTCCTTAACAAGCAAAACGAATACGCGAGCGCCGTTTATGTCGGCACCCAACCGTCCGCTATTGTCCCACATGCGACATGGCCCACAGCATCCCAATGCAAAGCACCGCCATCAATCCCGTGCACACGGCAGCGATCACAGAATCACCCATGCGCCTTCCCAACGACCGCGGCTCATGCACTTGCCCTGCTCCGTACATCATGGCTCCTCCTTGAGACCAGCTCTTACCATGGACCCATCATCGCAGCGCCGCGCATACGCTGCCATCGATTTGACTTACGCCCAGCTTTCCTTTTTGAAAGGTTGGGTTTGGCTGCGCGGGCTCAATGCGCTTTCAAACGCATGCATCGCCGCGTTGAACTACAATGTGCTTCACCATATGTGCAGTACATTGGGTGCGCCAAGTTGGCGTACTCGTATCGAAAGGACCAGCCATGAGCTTCACTCGCAAGACTCTCAAAATCCTTGCTCTCATCTACTTTGTTTTGGGCATCGCCAGCCTCGTCACCGCCGGCGTCGGTATCGCCACGGGCGGTCTCGATTCCACGTACGGTTCGTACGCCACGCTCGCAGCGGTCGTGCTTATCGCCAAGGGTCTCGTCGACCTTGCCGCAGGCGTCGCCGGTATCAAGGGCGCCAACAAGCCTTCGCAGGTGGACGGCGCGTTTAAGCTCGGTATTGTTGCCGCGGTCGCCACGCTTGCCCAAGCGGTGCTCACGCTTCCCGCGTTTGGCGGCGACGCCATCAACTTTGGCGCCTTTGTCATCGTGGTGTACGACCTGTTCTTTGTTCAGCAGGCACACGCCGTTAAAGCCGAGAACAAGGACCGCCTATAAGCGCTCGCTTCTCATAACCTCTGCAGCCAAGCAACTAAAAAGGGCCGATCGCGCATCTCCGCGGTCGGCCCTTTACGTTTGCCCAGATAAAACCTACCAAAATAAACCTGTCCCTTTTTGGCAGGTTGTTAGCTGTGGCGGTACTCGGCGATGATGAAGTCGATGTCGGTTTGAAGGGTGTCTAAGTTTGCCAGTCGCTCTTTGTCGGCAGGGCGTGTGCGATAGTAGTACGGCGTCATCTGGAACACCGCCTCGATGTCGGCCTGGGTCTGGAGCGTAATATTCGCAGATACCCGCTGCGTTCCGACCAACTCGAGCTCGGTAGTCTTCGGCAGTTTCTCGTCATTGAGATATGGCGTGTCGTAGAGCACCTCCTTGAGCCCAAAGAGATGACGGGCACCCGGCACCACGATGTAGAGCGAGCCCTCTGGCGCCAGCACGCGGGCAAACTCGCGCTCGTTAAAGGGAGCAAAGAGCTCGGCCACCATATCGAAGGCGCCATCGGCCACGGGGATATCCTTCATGTTGGCCACAAAATAGGTCGCATCGCCGCGCTTGGCGGCCAGGCGCACCATCTCTTTGCCCAAGTCGAACCCGTAAGCGTCCACGCCCGGCACCGCGCCCATGGCGCTGGTGTAGTAGCCCTCGCCACAGCAAATATCGAGCAACGTCATGGGGCAGTTCGCAGACGCGGCACGTCCAGACACCCGCTCGCGCACCAGCTCGACCATCGCATCGCGCAACGGCGCATAGTATCCGCGGTTCAGAAAGTCACGACGGCTGCGCGCCTGCGACTTGGGATCGCCCATGGAGTCGCCGCTCTTGGACGAGCGCAGCAGATATAGATAGCCCTCGCGCGCACGGTCAAACCGGTGTCCGCTCGCGCATGCAGCACCGCGTTCATTGTCCACCAACGGCTCATGGCAAACGGGACACAACAACATGGCAACTCCTTAGCGCGAACAACACAACGCACACCATTGTCGCACGCCTTCCCCACCTAGTCATTGGGTGTTCCTATAGTTTTGTCAACCGTCGGGGCTACTCCCGGTAGGGCACCCGGTCGCGCATCACGGCGTATATCGCCCTGAGCCGCTTCCTCGCGACGGCCTTGAGCGCCCGCCCGTGCCCCATGCCCCGCGCCCTGC
>DBFSAO010000044.1:0-5544 GCA_048500675.1 Collinsella sp. | reverse complement strand
TGTATTTCGGACATGTGTAGTGTGGTGCCGCGTATGTCGCATTTGAGCAGACAGGTGCGTGACGGTCGGCCTAGGATGCTGAGGTCGATACGATACGTCGCATGGCTGTCCGTGTACTCGACTTGCTCGGCGTTAATGGTTGCTCCGATTGCCAAATAAACGCCTAGCTCGGCATCGACAATCTTGAAGTCCTTTATCTTGACCTTGAACTCTTGATAGAGGGACGGGCTGTTGTAGTAGACGGTTCGGGTTCCGTCGGTGCACTCATCGGTCGTCTCCCATTTGACGACGGGCTGGTCCGAGCTGGCTATCAGCAGTTCTGCTCCAAAAGCTATGGCATGGGTGATGACAACCAGCAATGCCCAGCCGACAAAGAGATAGAGAACCACATATGCAACGGGGTGTTTTGAGCGGATGTTTTGGAGCGCGTTGGGGGCATTCATGGGGCACCTCCAAATTACTATCTATGGCAATCAAATTATACCCTGCCGCCATGTGCGCCGCCTCGAGCAGCGGTTCGGCATTTAGCTATTTAGTGGCGCACATGAAATGCCGGATTCGGCTCTACTAGATTGAGTGTGCGATATTATGCAACCTTGCATAATTCGACCTTGCATAATCTTTGAGTGCGGTTTGTATTGGAGGACATGTATATCGACTGAGGTAACACGTCCGCCCCGCTCTCTCGCCGCGCGCCGTGGTACGATTTTTGAGTTTGAAAGTCCCGCCGTGCTCCGGCTGCCCTTGCAGCTCGGCGTGCGGCCGCACGTAAAGGAGCCATCATGGCCGGTATGAACATGCAGCAGATGATGAAGCAGGCTCGCAAGATGCAGGAGCAGCTTGCCGCCGCGCAGGAGAACCTCAAGTCCCAGACCGTCGACGCCTCTGCCGGCGGCGGCATGGTCAAGGTGACCGTTAACGGCGAGATGGAGCTCGTCAACCTCACCATCGATCCCGATGCGCTCGATCCCGAGGACGTCGATATGCTGCAGGACATGATCATGGCCGCCGTCAACGAGGCCGTCCGTGGCGTTAACGAGCTCGCCAACAAGCAGATGGGCGCCATCACCGGCGGCCTCAACATCCCGGGCATGCCGTTCTAAGACACGCATATATATGAGTGCCAACCACAGTCTGCAAAAACTGCTCGATGAGCTGGGCCGTCTGCCGGGCATTGGTCCCAAGTCGGCCCAGCGCATCGCCTATTACCTGTTGGAGGCCGACGCCGAGGAGGCGCGCCGCCTGGCCGAGGCCATCCTGGAGGTCAAGCAGGAGGTCCACTTTTGCAGCCGTTGCTTTAACTACGCCACGGCCGACGAGTGCTCCATCTGCCAGGACCCGATGCGCGATACCACTCGCATTTGCGTGGTGGGCGAGCCGCGCGATGTCCAGGCGATTGAGCGCACGGGCAGCTACCACGGCCTCTACCACGTATTGGGCGGCGTGATCAGTCCCATGGACAAGATTGGCCCCGAGCAGCTGCACATTCGAGAGCTGCTGGCACGTTTGGGCCACGAGGACATCCACGAGGTCATCATCGCCACCAACCCCAATATTGAGGGCGAGACCACGGCGAGCTATCTGGCCCGTACCATCAAGCCGTTGGGCGTCGAGGTGTCGCGTCTGGCAAGCGGCCTTCCCGTGGGCGGCGACTTGGAGTATGCCGACGAGCTTACGCTTGGCCGCGCCATCGAGGCCCGCCGCGCGATTTAGGTGGCGAGCCTGCTCCTGCCGTATGTTTTCCTCGCGACGCACGGGGTAGTCATAATTTCCCCGTGCGACTGTGAGTTTGTTGTGCAACAAAGATGCTTCGTATCCGCTTATCGCATGGATGCTTCCGCTCGCATCCTTAATTTGTCCATTCGTTGCGCAACCTTTTTGGTTCGCTGATACACTCAAATATGGATTCGAATGAATGCGCCGCTCCCGAGCGGCGTGTTTTTGTTGGAGGAGAACGCATGCGGCCCGGTGGCACTCAGACAAAGCGCGGCGCCGCGGTGCGCATACGACGCCGACTGGGCTTGGCGCCGCGGGCGTACGCACTGCTATCGTGCTCGCTGGTGCTGGTCATAGCTGGCGTTTCTGCCTATGGCATGACCGTGCCGTCCATGATGCAGGCGCATGCCGCACGCGAACCGCGCGTGGGGCATGAGGTCAAAAGCGATCTGGGCACCACGACTGGATATGCTTGGGCAAGTGTGGTCGGGCATATTGTGTTTGGCACCGACGATGCGGACGGCGCCGAGGCCCCGGACAACGAAGTCACGCTTGCCAATGGCAAAACCATCGTGCTCACCAACACCAAGATCATCGATCGGTTGTCCAACAATAGCGTGGCGGCAACGGTGAATAAGGTCGAGCGGCAGAAGGAGCAGGACGCCCAGCAGTCCGGAAAGCCCGGTAGCTCGGATACTTCTGGCTCCGGCTCGGATTCATCGAGTTCGGGCGGCGGCTCTGGGTCGGGTTCCTCTACCGGAGGGCCTGGAAACGGCGGCTCGACGGGCGGCAACACTGACAACGATGCAAACTCCGGCGGCCTTTCCGCTGCTGAGGAAGAGAGCATTCACAGTTGGCTTGTGACCAAGTACAACATGCTCGACGGCTATGTTTCTCGTGCCAATGACGTGGTCTCGACCTATAACTCTACGGGAGATCCCAGGCCGTGCGACAGCCTGGTCGGGGAGATGTTTGTCATTCGAGCCGAGTTCGGTCGTCAGACATTCTCGCCCCGGTCAAGGTGGTATCAGCAGTATGCCAATCTGTGGGGCTGTTACACCAACCTATGTCAATGGGTCGGCCATTACGGCGATGATGACGTCGCGCTCGGTAACTTCAACAATAACGTGGCGGCGCTTGCCCTATGATGACCGATCTTGCATCCACCACACCACAATCGCTCGGTCGCGATCCCATGGTCGGCCTGCGCCTGGCGCGTGTCGACGGGTTTGAGCCGGCCATTGCGCTCGGTCAGGACGAACTGCCTGCCTATCTGCGTCGTTTTACGATACTGTTTGCCGACGATGCCACCATGCGCCGTGGCGGTATCGGCCGCGTGACGCGTGCCGTCAACGCCCAAGGCGAGGCCGTAGCACTCAAACAGCTCATCTTGCCGACGCGCGATGAGTTTGACGACGATGCCGCCCATGAGTCGCTGGTCGCCAAGTTCAAAGCGGCATTTCGCGAGGAATATGAATGCCATCGCGCCCTTTCGGGCCTTAAGGGCTTTCCCCGCCTCTATGGCTGGGGCGAGGTTGACGGTGTGCCTGCAATTGTCATGGAATGGGTCGAGGGCGAGACGCTTGCCCGCTTGCGTTCGCGACTCGCCGTGGACGATGCCGGACGCCTGTCGCCGCTTGTGGCGGCGCGTCTGGGTCGCGACCTGTTCGATCTGCTCTGCCGTATGAGCCTGGTGGGCGAGGGCTTTGTCCATCGCGATATCTCGCCCGCTAATATTATGGTGCGTACGGCGCGCCTGCCGCTTGACCGGCAGCTTGCCGAGGGCACCTTTGACCTGTGCCTGATCGACTTTGGCTCGTCGCTGGCGCTCGAGCCTGCGTCGGCTGTGGCCGGTACCGGCGGCAAGGCGTCGTTTACGGAGCGTTATGCCACGCTGCGTCGCGCGACGGTTGCCTATGCCCCGCCCGAGATGCTCACCGACGATATTCCCGACCTGCGCGCTTTGCGTATGTCGCCGGCGATCGACGTCTATGCCGCGGCAAGCACGGTTTACGAGCTCATTGCCGGCGTCGCGCCATACGAAGCCGCGCCGAGCACTTCGGGTGCCTCGGGTTCGCGCAAAAAGACGCGCGACATCGCGAGCCCCTACCGTCTCAAGATGGACACGCGGCCCGACTATCCCATTGGTGCCCATGCGCCCGGTTGCGATTTGACTCAGCTGCTTCGTCGTGAGCCCGATGTGGCGCTCGCCGCGGCCGAGCAGGCCCAGCAGCTGGGGCTTGAGCCGGATTCCGAGGAGCTACGCGATGCGCTGGCGTTTGTCGATGCCCAGCTGTTCGACGTGGTGACGGCCTGTCTGTCCAGCCATCAAAAAGATCGTCCCGAGCCGGCGGCGGTCGAGGCGGCGCTCTCGGCGTTTTGTGACCACTATGCGCAAAATGTCGGTCGTTCGCTCCGCGGCGAGCCGCTCACGCCGTGCCCCATGGATGCGTCCGGCCGCGCGGTTCGTCGCGCGCTGATGGTCGGCGCGACGGTCGCCTGTGGCGTGGTTTGGGCTGTGGTCGTGGTTTCGGCCGCGCTGCTGGCGTCGGGCGCTCGCGTGACGGCGACTTTGGGATCGCTCGTGTGGTCTGGGTCGCTACCGGGTATTATTGCCGCACTGGCGTTGGCGCTGCCCGGCATAGCCGGCGTTGCCGCGGGGGCACTTGCGCGTGATCGGCGCTCGGGGTTCCTGCAGGGTGTGCTTGCGCTTTCTGCCTGCGAGGTTCCGGTGCTGGTTGTGGCTGCATGTAGCGTTTTTTCCCAACGCGCCGTGATGGGCGGCCTTGTTGCCGCTCTGGTTGCAACCTATACGCTTACGTGGTTTTTGCTTGCGATGGGCTTTGCCTTTGAACTTCCCGTTTCGGCACCGCGACGCACAAAAGCCCAGATGGCGACTCCGCTTGCCGGTGGAGCCGCAGCTGCCCGTACTTTTGGCGGACCTGTCGAAGTATCGTCCGATTCTATTTCTACGACCAAGGAGGCCTAGGTCATGGCATCTCAAGTTGAGCTCACCCCATGCGGGGCCATGTTTGACATCTTTAAGCGCGCGGCGCATCTGAGCCATATCGAGCTGTGCGGCTTGGTGCTTTCGTCCCGTCCGCTCGCCGACGGCCGCAGCCCGCAGAGCCGAGCCGCCGATCGCTCTTGGGTTTCCCGCTTTATCGTTCGCGCGCCGGTCGGCACGCTTCAGCAGCGCTACTTTGCCGAATACGGTACCTCGGCTGCGCGTATTATGTCGCAACTGGCCCTGCGCCAGCGCAATCCCATGGACTCCACGGCTGTGATCAATATGGTGTGCGGTCCTGCAGGTGAACCGATGGTACGCGCGCTCGAAGAGTGCCACCAGGACACGAATCTCTATCGCAACGCGCTCGATCGCCTGTCCCAGGCGGCGGAACTCATGCCCGCCGAGCGCGCCGAGGCCGTGCTGGTGCTGTTTGTCGCCGTCGGTTGTTCGGCGGATGTGCGGTCCTCGGTGAACTATGCCATCGACTACGCGCACGCGACCTGTGGCGGAGGCACCTCCACGCCGCGTTCGCTTGGCATGTCGATGACCGCGGGCGAACGCGAACCCGCCCCGGCGCACCCCTTGGGCTTGCTGCGCGTACAAAACAGTTTTGTCGTGAGCGCCCCGCGCTGGATTCAGCCGAGTGAGCAGGGTGTTGAGATTGGCGCGCTGGCCACTGGTGAGGGCGATATTACCGACGTCGGCGACGATGTCTCGGCCCGCCATGCCCATATCTGGTGCGATGCTCAAAATATCTGGCACGTCGAGGACTTGTCGTCCACCAACGGAACCGTGGTGGTAAACGGGGCCACGCGCGT
>DBFSAO010000043.1:0-22915 GCA_048500675.1 Collinsella sp. | reverse complement strand
GGGTTACGCGGTTTTACCAAACCGCGTAACGGCTCGACGCTGCGCGGGCCGCATTTGGACAATCTGACGTTCAACTTCAAGGGCGCGACCAGAAGGTCAGCGCCCTTTCGTTTCACGTCACCTTGTCTCAAATGCGGCCCGCTCGCTGCCGTTGCCAAAACATCGGCGTTGCCTTGCTTCGGGAATGCGGCAGATAGAGACGTTCCTTTTTTGCCGGCAGTTTGGGACACTCCTTACGGGGCACCCCCTCCACAGCGCCTATGCCAGCTTGTCGATTTGCCCAATCTCCCAGAGCGGAATATTGACGAGCGTGCCTTCGTCTCTATATGCCGCTAACGATGTTCTCACGCAGCGCTCGAGCTTGAACTTCTCGCAGGCAATCCTCAGGCTCTTTGCTTTGAGATTCTCTGCCGCCTTGACCTCGAGCGGAAGCACGGTCCCCGCATGGTCGACGGCAAAGTCAGTCTCTGCATTGCCGGAGGAGGATGACCAATACGCGGGAGTATTGCCTTGGAGCAAAAGCTCCTGTGCGACGTATTGCTCGGTCAGCGAGCCTTTGAACTCCGTAAAAACAGCGGGCCCGTTCAGAACAATGGCTGGCGTGAGGCCGGAGAGTGCTCCGAGGATGCCGGTGTCGATGCAGAACAGCTTGAAGCCCGAGAGATCCTCGTAGCTTGTGAGCGGTGCTCTTAGGGCGGAAACACGTGGTACCTTATGAACGATTCCATAGTCCATGAGCCACTGGAGGCTTTCCTCAAAATCGCGTGCGCGCGCCCCGGGACGAAGCGCGCCGTAGACGAACTTCTTGTTTTCCTTTGCGAGCTGGCCGGGAAGGGATTTCCAAACCAGCCTCATGCGCTCGACGATGCGGGCTGGCGCATGCTTGCCAAAATCGGATTCATAAGCTTCGATGATTTGCTGCTGAAGCCTGCGGGCCTCGATGAAATCGTGGGAGGCGGCGAAAGCGGAGACAACTTCTGGCATGCCACCGACAACGAGGTATTCCTTGAGCAGGCGCTCGAGCTTTTCGGAAACATTCGCCAGCAGGTCCATGTCTGCGGCAAGGATGGCATCTGCGAGCGGATCGCCATCGACGGCACGAACGAACTCGACAAACCCCATGGGGCGCATGGTAAGCTGGTCGATCTTGCCGACGGGGAACGACTCGTTTTCGCGTCGGAGCGCGAGCCCCATATAGGAGCCGGCTGCCATGATATGGTATTCCGGCGCCAGCTCGTTGAAGTATTTGAGCGAGGTGATGCCACGCGGTGCCTCTTGGATTTCGTCGAAGATGATGAGCGTGTCTGTCGGCGTTATGGTCTGGCCGCGCAGGAGCTCTATCTGGGAGATGATGCGTTTGGGGTCAAGGCTTCCGTCGAACAGCGAACGTGCGCCCGGTTCGAGCATAAAGTCAAAACGGATGACGTTTTGATACTGCTGGCCTGCGAATTCGTTGAGAAGCCAGGTTTTTCCCGTCTGGCGGGCCCCCTTAAGCAGGAGGGGCTTGCGGTTTGCCCTAGATTTCCAAGCGATGAGTTCGTCCATTAGCTGTCGCTGCATACTGCCTCCTAACGATCATGGTTAGTATAAGACCGTCTTGGTCTTTCCATCGAAAAATGTGGGAATGAACCACGTTTTTCCATCGAATAATGTGGGAGGCAACCACGTTTTTCCATCGAATAATGTGTTGGTTTAGGTCGGCATCTGGGGACGTTCTTTTTCTGCCGGCAGTTTGGGACACTCCTTGTTTTGGTGCAAATTAGTTACCCTTGCATCAGAAAACGCCGCCCGCCGGCGATGTTGCCGGCGGGCGCCGCGGTCGTGTAGGTGGCTATGTCGTGGGGGCTGCCGTTGAGCGTCCGGGTCTGTGCTCTACAGCGAGTCGATAAAGCGCTGCTGGGCGGCACGTCCTGCCTCGTCCCACTTAAAGACGCCGGCGTTGTCGAGCACGTGGCCAAACACCACGCCGACCTCCTCGTGCAGGATATCGATGGCGTTGTCGGCCGTAAGCTCGTCGGCGCGGCGGGCAAAGACGTCCTCAGCCCATGCGGCGTGGCTGCGGCAAAGATCATCGCCCTCGAGCGCACCGGCAAGGTCGTAGCTGGCATCGACCTTGGCTGCCAGCAGATGCTCACGGACAGCGCCAAGCTCGGGAACCAGGCGCGGCGGCAAAATGGCCAGGCCCATGACTTCGATCAGGCCGATGTTCTCCTTCTTAATGTGGTGGTACTCGGCATGTGGGTGGAAAACGCCTAGCGGGTGCTCGTCGGTCGTGATATTGCAGCGAAGCGCCAGGTAGGCCTCGTAAATCTCGCCGCCGGCGTTGCCGCGGGAGTCCACGCGGCGAATGACGGGCGTCACGGTGTTGTGGGCCACGCCGTCGGCTGTGTGCGCGATGACGCCCACCGACTCATCGGTCCACTCGCGCCAGGCGAGGATAATCTTCTCGGTGGCGTCGAGCAGCTGGGCGCGGTCGTGCGAGCGCAGTCGCAGCACCGAAAGCGGCCACTGCAACACGGTACCGCTGACCTGGTCAAAGCCGGGCACGCTAAACTGCGAGACCTCAGCGGCGTGCATCATGGGGAACTCGTGTGCGCCGCCCTGGAAGTGGTCGTGCGACAAGATCGAGCCGCCCACGATGGGCAGGTCGGCGTTGGAGCCAATAAAGTAGTGCGGGAACAGGTCCACAAAATCGAGCAGGCAGGTCAGACCCTTGCGGTCGACGTGCATCGGACGATGCTCGGAGCTCATAGCAATGCAGTGCTCGTTAAAGTACGCGTACGGGCTGTACTGGAAGCCCCAGCGCTCGCCGTCGAGCTGGATAGGGATAACGCGCAGATTCTGGCGGGCGGGATGGGCGCCGCCGTCGGCTGCGGCGGAGCGTCCGGGATAGCCCTCGTTCTCGATGCACAGCTGGCAGGCGGGATACTTCTCGCTCGTGTTCTTGGCTGCACCTGCCACAGCGATATCTCGCGGGTCCTTCTCGGGCTTGGACAGGTTGATGGTAATCTCCAGGTCGCCCCAGTTGGTTGGGGTGTTCCATTTGATGTTGCGCGCGATGGCGGCACGACGCACATAGCCGGCGTCGCAGCACAGGCCGTAGAACCAGTCAGTCGCGGCGCGGGGCTCGTTGACGCCCATGCGGCCGTTGAATTCCTCGTTTACAACCGAAGGCCTCGGCATCAGCACGCCCATGATGCGCATGGCGATGCGGTCGCGGCCCGATACCGTGTCCTCGGCAGCACCGTTGGCAACAGCCGCCTCGGCAAGCGCGGCAAGTGTGCCTTCAAGGTCAAAGTTGGGCAGGGTATCGGGGTGCAAGAGCGAGAGTTTCTCGACCTGGAGCGCCCAGGCCATGTCGAGCGCCGGGCCCGAGGCGCCGATGCACTCCAAAATGGTGTTGTAGGCCCAGATGCGGTCGTCCTGTCCGATCATCGATCGGTGAATAGCGTACTCGATGAGGCCCTGCACAGCCTTGCGCACGTCAGTCATTACAGCCATGCCGCGTAAGCCCCCTTGTCAGAAATTGCGTAGTGGCGGGCAGAGCCCTCGCCCAGCCAGCCGTTCATCTTGGTGATAAAGGTGTCGACCAGGTCGAGCGGTACGAAGGCCTGGATGGTGCCACCAAAGCCGCCGCCGTGGATGCGGACGGCGCCACGGCCGTCGAGCACATGCTCGGCCAGTGCCAGGGCATACATCGAAGGCTGCTCGGAGCCCAGCTTGGCAACGACATTCTGCAGGTACATGGCAGAGCTGGCGCCGGACTCGCGCGTCAGGACCAGGAACTGATCGATGTCGCCGGCGTTCAGGGCTGCCCAGCGCTTATCGACCAGGCCGTTTTCGTACCAGTAGTGAACGGCGCGCAGGCAGGCGCGGTCGCCCAGCTTGGCGCGCAGCTCGGGGAGCTTGGCGTCAAAGTCCGCCACGTTTACCTCGCACAGGCGTGCCTTGCCAAACTCGGCGGCAACGTCCTGCATCTCGCGCGGAACGGCGGCGTAGTCGTCGGTGGCGGCCACGTGGTCGGCACCGACCTTAACGAGCACGAGCGCATAGCCGTGATCCTCAAAGTTGAGCTCGAGCTTCTGGGTTTTAGGCTGAGCCTGGTCCTCAAAGTCCATGTAGGCAAGGCCGCCCAGGCACACGGCGGCCTGGTCCATCAGACCGCAGGGCTTGCCGTAATAGTTGTTCTCGGTGCGCTGGCTCATCTGCGCGAGCGCGACGGGCTCGATGGCGGGTGCGCCCCAGAGGGTTTCCATGGCGCGACCGTACGCGGCCTCGACGGCGGCAGAGCTGGAAAGACCGCCGCCCGAGGGGACGGAGCAGGTAAAGGCAAAGTCGAAGCCGTGGGGCTCAACGCCAAGGGCTGCAATCTCGTGGGCCATGCCGCGGACGAGGCTTGCGGACGTGCCCTTCTCGGACTCTTGAACGTCTAGCGTGTCGAGCGCGATTTCAAACGTGGGATAGCCCTCGTCGGCTACGCGAACCTTGTTGGAATCGGTTGCCACGGCGATGCCGTCGACGGCGACATCGAGCGAGCCGGCGATAACGTGGCCACCCTCGTGGTCGGTGTGGTTGCCGCTGATCTCGGAACGGCCGGGCGCGTGCACGTAGAGCACCTGGCGGTCGCCGATGGGGCCAAACTCCTCCTCGAACAGCTTGGTGAGCGTGGCGAATGTCTTTTCGTCGGGGGTGGTCATGGGAGTCCTTTCCTTGGCGCGCACGGGCGAGTTTTGCGTCGTTATGAGTACGTTAACAACTTAAAGCGGCATGAACCAAGTGTTCACGATACCGCACGTTACGGGCTATGTTAACGTACTCATAACACAACGCATATCTATTTCTGAGAATCTGGTAATCGGTAGATTTTCGGCCGTGAACGGTGTAGCCGTATGGACATATGGAGCAAAAGAACCGCTGATAGAAAAAGTAGAGTACGTTAACATGCGTCCGACGATAGCGGGCCTCGGTGCGGGCGTGCTTCCGCTCGGGCCGACATTCACGCTATTCAGATCTTGCGAGAGCGAAGGTGATTTTGTGGCAAGGCGCCCTTCCAACGATACAGGTACGCGCCCGGTTTCCATGGCCGACGTTGCCCGCGCTGCCGGTGTTTCGCAGCAGACGGTTTCGCGCGTTGCCAACGGCCTTCCTAACGTCAACGAGCAGACGCGCCAGCGCGTGCAGGCCGCTATGCAAGAGCTCGGCTTTCGTCCGAGTTATGCCGGTCGCTCGCTGCGCGACGGCCGTTACCATTCGGTCGGTCTGTGCGTCAACGATGTCACCAAGTTTGGCAACCTCTCAATGATCGACGGGATCGCCAGCGCTGCTCGCGAGCATAATTGCGCCATCACGCTGGTCGAGATGTCCAAGACCGAGGAATTCTCTCTTGCCGAGGCAACACGTCGTATGGCCGCGCTGCCCGTGGACGGCATCATTATCGGCATGAGCCGTATGGCTCCCGATTTTGAGACGTTCAATCCACTGCCGGGCATTGGCACGGTCATCGTTACCATGTACGCGCACCCGCGGGTGACCACGGTCGACTCCGATCATTACGGCTGCTCGCTATTGCTTATGGATCATCTGTTTGAGCTAGGGCACGAGCAGATTCGCTATATTGGCGGCCCGTCGTTCTCGGTCGACGAACAATTTCGCCGCGCCGGTTGGCAGGATGCGCTCGAGCGTAAACACATCGAGCCGGCAGAGCCGCTCGAGGGCGACTGGTCTGCCAACAGCGGTTACGAGGCCGGCAGATACCTGGCCGAGCACGATCGCACCATGACGGCGATTTACGCGGCAAACGACCAGATGGCAAATGGCGCGATTGCAGCGCTGCGCGACAGCGGTCTGCGCGTGCCCGAGGACGTGAGCGTGGTGGGCGTCGATGACTCGCTCGATGATTTTGTAGCACACAACGAGCTCACGACCGTGCGATTCGATTTACATCAGCGTGGACGCGAAGTATTCGAGCATGCGGTTCCCGAGGCGGGTACGGCGGGCAAAACCGTTGCCATTCGTATTCCCGGCCAGCTTATCGTTCGACATACCACGGCAGCTCCGCGCACATAGTTTTTGCAGGTCAATGGCGATATATTCCGCCTCAATAACAATCGATAAGGATGCTGGCAGATAGCCGTGGCTATGAAGACGAGTGCTATGATAGACGGGCTCTTTTGTCTATCTAGGAGGCTTTGCCTGATGGAGATCACCAAGGATATCCGCTACATTGGCGTTAACGATCACGACATTGACCTGTTCGAGGGCCAGTACGATGTGTCCGAGAACGGTATGGCATACAACAGCTACGTTATCTTGGGCGAAAAGATCGCTGTCGCCGATTCAGTCGACGGCGGTTTTGTTGACGAGTGGCTCGGCAACCTCGAGGCCGTGCTCGATGGCCGCACGCCCGACTACCTGATCGTCCATCACATGGAGCCCGATCACTCCGCCGGCATCGCCGCCTTTATGGAGCGCTATCCCCAGGCGCAGATTGTTGCCAGCATGGGCGCCTTCCGTATGATGGTCAACTACTTTGGCACCGACTTCCCCGAGCGCAAGATGGTCGTCAAAGATGGCGACGTGCTCGACCTGGGCGGCTACAGCCTAACCTTTGTCGGTGCCCCCAATGTTCACTGGCCCGAGGTGCTCTTCTCCTACGAGTCCACCGACAAGGTGCTCTTTAGTGCCGACGGTTTTGGCAAGTTTGGCGCCAACGACATCGAGGATCCCGAGGGCTGGGCTTGCGAAGCGCGCCGCTACTACTTTGGCATCGTCGGTAAGTTCGGCAAGTTCGTGCAGGCCGTGCTCAAGAAGGCCGCCGATCTGGATATCCAGATCATCTGCCCGCTCCATGGTCCTGTGCTGACCGAGAACCTGGGCTACTACCTCGACACTTACAACACCTGGTCGAGCTACCAGCCCGAGGATGAGGGCATCACGATCGCCTATGCGAGTGTGTATGGCCATCTGAAGACTGCCGTTGAGGAGCTCGCTTCTGCGCTCGAGGCCCGCGGCCAGAAGGTCTCCGTCTTTGACCTGGCTCGCGACGATATGGCCGAGGCGGTTGAGGATGCGTTCCGCTACGACCGCCTGGTGCTCGCCTCCATCACCTATCAGGGCGATATCTTCCCGTTCGTGAGTACCTTTATCCACACGCTTGCCGAGCACGCCTATCAGAACCGTACGGTGGCGCTCGTCGAGGCCGGCTCCTGGGCGCCCACTGCCGCCAAGGTTATGACCAAGGAGCTCGAGGGCATGAAGGATATCACCCTGGCGCAGAACAAGGTGACCGTCCTGGGTTCGCTCAACGATGCCTCGCGCGCTCAGATCGAGGCCCTCGCCGACGAGCTTTCCAAGTAGCGATATTTCGCTTTTAACGAGCAAAACCACCACAAAGGGGACAGGCACCTTTGTGGTGGTTTTTGTTTAAGCGCCGGCGATGACGAGATTTGGGCGGGCGTCGTCGACGGTCTCGGCGATTGAGGTGGTGACGGCGCCATCGGGGTCACGGTCCATCACGATGGCGTTGACGTCGGTCAGCTCGGCAAAGCGGTACATGCCACGTCCGTTGACCTTACTGGCGTCCATGAGGGCGACGCTTTGACGGGCGGCACCGACCATAGCCGCTTTGGTCTCGGCCATCTGCGGAAAGTCGGTCGTAAAGCCGCAGCCGGGAACAAAAGCGCCAGGGCACATGACGGCAAGATCGGCGTGGACCATTTGGAGCGCCTGCATGGTAAGTGGGCCGTACAGATAGCGATGGCCTTTGCGCAGTGCCCCGCCCAGCATGACGACATCGACTGAGGGCATGCTCTCGTCGATGTAATCGGCAATGGTAATGTCGGCCGTGATGACGGTGATGCCGTTGCGCTGGTCGAGGAGCCGGACGAACTCGAGCGCCGTGGTGCCCGAGTCGACGAGCAGCGTGTCGCCGTCATTGACGAGCTCGATAGCGCTTTGTGCGATGGCCTGCTTGGCGGCGACGTTGACGTTGATGCGGCGATCCTGCGTGGAGACGGTCAGGCGCTTGTGAAGCGATACGGCGCCGCCATGCGTGCGGCGCAGCTTACCAGACTCGGCGAGTGAGTCCAGGTCGGCGCGAGCGGTGACAGAGGATACGCCAAAGGTCTGGGCGATTTCTGCCACCTGCACCGAGGCGTTATGCTCGAGCATCTCCATGATGGCGGCACGACGCTCATCGGCGAAGGCTCGGGTTGTCGCATGGGCCATAGCTGCTCCATTCTCACATTAATTTGCAGGAATTGTGTTGAATCTATTTTCGTTCATTTTCTTTTTGAGTAAGAAAACGCCTTTCGATTACTTATCTTTTCTATAAAAGAAAGATGCTGAACGCACAAAATTCAATATCGAACACGCCCACTCGGCTCCAATTCCTTCCGTTTGCTTTTCAAAAACGAGCGTCTTGACCTGTGTGCCGGTGATATCTCATGCGTGCGACACCGTCGATTTTCATACAATGAGCGCAGCAAAACGCAAGGTAAAACGCCTTGTGAACAACTACGCCCGATGTCCAGATGCGGGCGAGGGAGAGGAGCAAACGCTCATGGCACTTGTTACCACCGAAAAGATGCTCAAGGACGCTCAGGCCGGCCACTACGCCGTCGGCGCGTTCAACGTCGAGAACCTCGAGTTTGTTATGGCCGTTCTGGCCGCTGCCGAGGAGACCAAGTCCCCCGTCATCATGCAGACCACCCCGGGCACCATCAAGACCGCTGGTCTGGACTACTTCTACGGCATGGTCAAGGCTGCCGCCGAGCGCGCTTCCGTGCCCGTCGCTCTGCACCTCGATCACGGCGATGGCTATGACCGCTGCATGCAGGCTTTCCGCACGGGCTACACCTCTGTCATGATCGACGGCTCGCACGAGTCCTTCGAGGACAACATCGCTCTGACCAAGTCCGTCGCCGACGCTGGCCGCGCCATGGGCGTGCCCGTCGAGGCTGAGCTTGGTAAGGTTGGCGGCAAGGAGGACGACGGTCCCGCGGTTGAGGGCGAGAGCCCCTACACCGATCCGGCTGAGGCCAAGGAGTTCGTCGAGCGCACTGGCTGCACCTCTCTCGCTATTGGCGTTGGCACCAGCCACGGTGTGTACACGAGCGATCCGCACATCGAGCAGTCCGTGGTCAAGGCCATCCGCGACGCCGTCGACGTGCCGCTGGTCCTGCACGGCACCTCCGGTGTGCCCGATGAGCAGGTTGCCGAGGCTGTGAAGAACGGCATCTGCAAGGTTAACTACGCCACCGAGCTGCGTCAGGCCTACACCAAGGGCTTCATGGCCTACATGGCCGAGAACCCTGCCTGCTTCGACCCCAAGAAGCCGGCCAAGGAGGGCATGCGTGAGATCACCGAGCTGGTTAAGATCCGCATGACCAACCTCAACTCTGTGGGCAAGGCAGAGTAACAGCAAGGGTACTCTGATCCCACCGGACGGCTTGGGCGGGTCCCCGTACTTAGTTTCCAAAACGTCCTCGCGCATGAAGGCCCCCGTTGCCTCGCTTCTACGAAGCGTTGGCAACGGGGGCCTTCGCGCTGCGGAATGATTTTGGAAACTAAGTACGGGGACCCGCCCAAACCGTCCTGCTCAATCGCCCTTGTGGCGTTGGGGCTGAAAGGGTGGGACGCGTGGGTTACTTGGTTGTTAGGGTTAACAGGTTGTTGGGAGTTTTAAGGTTGTAGGTGGCATTTGGGATGTCTTGGTGTGATCCCCATGCCGCTCTGGCAAAACTGACCCCTGCTGAAGTTGCGCATTGTTCGTCGTAGACGGTGTCGCCAACGTAGACGACGTTGCCAGGATTCGCGCCCGTACGCCGGAGATATTCGAGCATGGGAGCGGGTGCGGGTTTATGTTCGGTTGTGTCTTCGACAAGGATGATGTGCTCAAAATACTTATCGAAGCCAAGGGGTGCAATTTCTTTTGCGTATTCGTCGCGCGCACGTGAGGAGACGATGCCAAGTTCGCAGCCGTTGTTGGCGAGTGTTGCGATGACTTCAGGCAAGCCTGGAAACACGCTGATGGTGCTTTTAAAGCTGGCAGCAACTTGGCACCAGCGATCCAGCGTTGCCTGTGAGTAGATTCCAAGTTTCTCAAGGGCATCCTTGCCGGGTATGCCGAGGGCAAATTCAAGCTCGTGTCGGGGGAGCGTTTTGCCGGTTTCTTCTTGGATAATCTGGCCAAGCGATGACAGCACGCTTTCTTCTGTATCTGCCAATGTCCCATCAACGTCAAACACGATATAGTCAAAGTACTTCATATAGTAGCTCCTATCCGTTGTTTGCCTGCAAGTTTGATGCAGTGACAGAAGAAGGGCTAGCGGGATTTCTGCCTGGTACTATCGAGATTCTGCCTCGCTGCTCGATAGCTCGAAGGAGTGCATCCCATTTGTTCTTTAAATACCTGGCCAAGATGGCTTGCTGTCGCAAAGCCGCATTGGCGCGCGACTGTCTGGACCGTTCGCGTGGTGTGTGCCAAAAGTTCGCAAGCACGGTTTACGCGGTATGCACGCAGATATGCCGCCGGGGTCGTTCCTGCGCAAGCTTCGATAATGCGGTAACACTCTCTTTCGCTTACGCCGGCTGCAGATGCCATCTGGGGCACATCTATAGCGGCTGCATAGTTTGCGCGGATATAGTCCAGGATTGCCTTGAACTGTACGTCGCGGTTGGTCATCCAAGAGGCGTTGTCGGAGGAAAAGAGCGGTTCGGCCTTGGCGTTAATCTGAATCCAGAGCTCTGACAAACTATTTCGAAGCGCCATCTCGTTCTGCTGCCGTTGAAGGTCGTGGCTAAAGGAGCTCTTCAGCAAATCAATAAAGGGCATATCGTCGGGATTGGTGGGCGACCATTTGAGCACATCGACGCCTCGACATTGAAGCAATGGGTTGATGTAGCGCTTTTGGAGACGTCCCGCGGGATCGCCGAGCATCGACGGCTGAAAGATATGCAGCATTTGAATGGCTGGCGCCGAATTGGGTGATTGCAGCGTGCTGTGCAAAACGCCGCCGTTGATAAAGCCGGCGGACCCTTCCTCAAAGCGTACGTGCTCATGAGCCGCGCGCGTTCGATAGTCAATCGCTCCCTGCTCCATGTAGAAAAGCTCAACTTCGGAATGCCAGTGCCAGGGGACGGAATTGCCCGGATAGCGAGCGAATTCTGCGCGTTCGGCAATATAGGGCCAGTCTTCGGCGGTCTCGGGAAAAGCTTCCTCGCGTCCTCCGCGGTGCAATTCTATGTGATCCATGTTTCGCATGGCATCAGTATAAAGCGCGATGGGCTTAGATTGCTCTTGCCTGTTCGGGGAACGCCTTGTCTAGGGATGCTTGGAGCTTTTCGAACGATGCTCGCAAGTTGTGGCTCTGGTCGGTTGAGCGTTTGGCTTTTGTGGTGGGGGAGTCGAGGAGGCCGTTTCTCTGTGTCGGGGGGAAGGAGAAAAGGTCTGCATGTGTTAGGGATGGCTGCTGTGCTGCGTCGTTGGAAGAATGCATGCTTATGCGGCCTCCTCGATGTCCACCAAAAGGTTGCGCACGGGGTGTGCTGCTAGGTCCCGTGCGTTGGCAGTATTATGCCGCGGCTGTTGCAAAGAATCGCTTAAGAAAAGCTTAATGAGGTTTGATGTTGTGATGAAACCGCAGGTCAAAGCTATCGGGTAACACTCTTGAAAGGTTTTGGGCTTAAGGGCTTTCTAAGGTTTGTGACGTGGATGTGGCGCGGACGTGCGGAGCGTGTGAATGCTCACTGTTAGCGCTGCGGCTCTGCGGCGCGCACCTGCTCGATGACCTTTTCCATCGTGGCGTCGATGCGGTCTTTTTTGAGCTCGCATTCCCAGATGGTTATGGGTGTCCAGCCCATTTGAGTGAGTGCTGTCACAGCAGCACGGTCGCGCTCGACGTTGCGACGGAACTTTGCCTCCCAAAACTCAACGTTGCGCTTGGGCTGGCTCGGATTGCACTTGGGGCAGCGGTGCCAAAAGCAGCCGTTGACGAAGATGGCGATCTTGCGCCCGGGAAAGGCGATGTCGGGCTTTCCGGGCACCTTCCATTCCAGACGGTATCCCGTAAGGCCTGCGGCGCGCAGGCGCTGGCGAACGAGCAGCTCGGGTTTGGTGTTCGCACGCTTGTTGCCCTTCATGGATTTTTTGATGGCGGCGCGACGGCGCACGAGCTCACGCTCGTCGGCGGAGAGGTCCGAGGTGTCGATGCCGTCCAGCAGGCCGGGCTTGGGGCGCTTTTTGCTGCGGCGCTTAGGTGCGCGCTTGGGCTTGGCGACGGGGCGTTCGGTCGTGGCGGCCTCGGCATCTTTGGCAGTGCTGTTGACCTTAAGCCGATCTTCCTTCAACTCAATCAGGGCATCGATAAGCCCTTTGTCGGCGGGCATCCACTCAACCGTGGCAAGCGAGGTGCGCGGAATCCAGCGGATATCGAGCTGGCGGTCGTGCTTCTGAGGCTCATCGGATTCATCGGCGAGCGAGCAGTAGTAACACTCCATGGAGAGATGGAAATCGGGGTAGTCATACTCGACGGTGTAGAAATCGCGCAGGTTGGTGACTTTTACCTGCAGCTCTTCCATGAGCTCGCGGCGTACGGCGTCTTCGGGCGTCTCGCCGCGCATGAGCTTGCCACCGGGAAACTCCCAAAGTCCCTGCATGTCGCCATAGCCGCGCTGTACGGCCAGTAGCTCGTCGGATCCTTCCTTGCGAATGATCCCAGCGGCAACATGAACAGTCTTCAACAGGAGTCCTCTCTCAACATCAACACGTGACAGGCTAACTACCCGCACCTTACACAACGGTAAGGCAAGCGTAAGCCATATCGATGGTAGCCGACTCGGCTTCTTGCGACTATAGATGCCGTAGACTAATCGCAAGAAAGGACTCGGTATGCAAACCACGCACATGGCGACCCCGGTATTGGAGGTCGCGCATCTCGAAAAGGTATATGGAGCGCTGGGCAACGTGACCCGTGCGCTCAACGACGTCAGCTTTACCGTCAACCGCGGTGAATTCGTTGGCATCATGGGCGCTTCGGGCTCGGGCAAGTCGACGTTGCTCAACTGCGTGTCGACCATCGATAGCGCCACGAGCGGCACCATCCGCATCAACGGCCAGGACGTAACACGCATGAAGCAGGCTAAGCTTTCGCAGTTCCGCCGCGAGGAGCTCGGTTTTATCTTCCAGGATTCCAACCTGCTCGATACGCTCACGGCGCGCGAGAACATCGCCCTGCCGCTCACCATCGCCCGCACAAACTCGGCAGAGATTTCGACTCGCGTGCAGGATGTGGCAGCGCGCCTGTCCATCAGTCAGGTGCTCGACAAGTATCCCTACCAAATGTCCGGCGGCCAGCAGCAGCGTGTTGCCGCGGCTCGCGCTCTCGTCACCGACCCAACCATGATCATGGCCGACGAGCCCACCGGCGCCCTCGATTCCAAGAGCGCTCGCCTGCTGCTCGAGAGCCTGGAGGCCCTCAATCGCCGCCTGCGCGCCACGGTGCTCATGGTCACGCACGACAGCTTTGCCGCCAGCTACACGAGCCGTGTGCTGTTCATTCGCGACGGCAAGATCTTCACCGAGCTGCGCCGCGGCGACACCGACCGCCGAGAGTTCTTCGACCGCATTATGGAGGTCGTTGCCATGATGGGCGGTGAAGGCTCCGATGCTCTGTAAACTCGCTTGGGGCAACGTCCGCCGCGCCGGCCGCGACTACCTCGTCTACCTTTTGACGCTCACCCTGGGCGTCACGGTCTTCTATGCCTTTAACACCATCTCGATGCAGGTCGACATCGCCGGAATCGATGAAAAGGGCTTGGCGCAGGTTATGGGCAGCATGCTCGGCGACCTGACGTACTTTTTGGCCGGTGTCATGGCCTTTTTGATGGTGTATGCCAATAACTTCATCATGAAACGCCGCAAGAAGGAGTTTGGCCTGTACCAGGTGCTCGGCATGGGGCGCGGGCGCGTCGCAACGATCATGGCGCTCGAGACCGTGATAGTGTCGGTCGTGGCCTTTGTCGCCGGCATTGTGCTGGGTGTGGGACTCTCCCAGCTCATGACGTTCTTTACGGCCTCGCTCTTTAAGACACAGATCGCCAATTTCCACTTCTTTTTCTCGATGCATGCGTTCAATCTGACCCTTGCCTGCATGCTCGTAATGTTTGTGCTCACGCTACTGCTGAACCTCCGCGCCGTGCGTCGTACCAAACTCATCGAGCTTATGGGTGCCGAGCGTCGCAACGAGAGCATCAAGACACGCAACCCCTGGATCGCGATTGCCATCTTTGCCGTGGGTGCGGTGCTTGTGGGCGTGGCCTATTACCGTCTGCTACGTGATGGGTTCCCGCTAACCGCGACGGACAGCAAGCTGCAAGAGGCCATGAACCAGTTTGGTATTACGACCGCTATGGTTACCGTGGGCACCTTTGCCCTGTTCTGGGGACTCTCGGGCATGCTCATCAAGCTGCTGCAGAGCCTGCGCGGCGTGTATTGGCGCGGCCTCAACATGTTTACCGTGCGCCAGCTTGCGGCCAAGGTCAACACGGTGTGCTTTTCGATGGGCGTCATCGCGATGCTCCTGTTTTTGGCCATGACCTCGGTGACGTGCGGTATGTCGATTGCCAACGTGATGAACGAAAACCTGGAGCGCTATAATCCGGCCGACATGTCGCAGACGTATGTCTATTACACGCCCGATACGCTCGACTTCTACAAAGAGTCTTTCAATCCGTCTGAGGCCGATCGAATGGTGCTGGCCGATAGTACGGTCGATTTGTACTCCGCATGGCACGGCGATCGTATCGATCACGATAACGTTGCAGACGGTATTAAGGGCAAGTCGGCGGACAACAACGACGAGACCGGCAAGAAGGTCAATATCGCCGATGTTGCCGGTGAGCATGTGCAGATCGATTCGTATCTGAGTTACCCGCTCGGCGGCTCGGATCCTTCGGTGACTCCAAGTGAAATGTGCAAGACCATGGGCGAAAAGCTTCCCAAGGCGCTCGGGGGTAGCAATGCCGATGCGATGGGTCTGTTTGTGACGCCGGCGAGCCAGTACAACAAACTGCGCCAGATGATGGGCGAGGAGCCGGTGAGCATTGGCCGCGACCAGTATCTGCTCACGTGTGATATGGGCGGCGAGCTGGTCGACCTGTACACCAAGTATATGGCTAGCGGCCATGCCCTTACCTTGGGCGGGCATACGCTCAAGCCCGCAACCGATAAGTCGGACGAAGATACGGCGGCCATCGCCAACTCGGCGATGGGCAGTAATCCGGGTACCGTCGTCGTTGCCGACGAGCTGTTGTCCCAACTTAATCTGCAGCCGTATTCCAGTAGCCTGCTCGTTAACTACAAACAGGGGATGGATACGACCGAGGCAGACGAGAGCATTAAATACACTGTGCTCGACAATCTGCTCGTTGACGGCAAGGAGCCGGGGTCGTGGGGAACCTTCATCACACGCTCCGAGATGTACACGCAGGCAGCGCAAATGAACGGTCTTATTAGCTACCTAGCCATCTACATCGGCTTTGTATTGGTCGTTGCATGCGCGGCGATTCTGTCGATCCAGCAACTCTCCAACGTGGCCGACGGCAGCCGCAGCTATCGTGTGCTGGCACAGATCGGCTGTGACGACCGCCAGATTCGCCATTCGGTGATGGCGCAGCAAGCGGTATTCTTCCTGTTCCCGCTGGCAGTGGGCTTGGCGCACTCCTTTGTGGCACTTAAGGTGATCATCGAGCTGGTGAGCACGTTCGGAGCTATGAGCATCGGCGGCACCGTGGGCCTCACCTGTGCAATCTTCCTGGCAGCATACGGTGGCTACTTCCTGGTGACCTACCTCATGAGTACCGGCATGGTGCGAGCCGCCATCGCCACCCGCTACAGCGAGTAACAAGCGGGCAAAATCGTCGCAAAATCAGAGGCGTATGACCGCCGCGAAGGGACCAGGGGCCCTTTCGCGGCGGTTTTTGCCAACCTGGTGCGTCTCAGATACAAGTGAGTAGACTTTTTTGAACCTGCCGAGCACATCGGGACAAATGCTCAATAAAACCGCAGGTCAGGGCAGTGATGTTTTGGGGCGTGCTTGGCTTCCTGAAAAAAGCCTACTCACTTGGTTTTTCTGCTAGAAAACCGCCGCGAGGGAAGGCGGCTCCCTCGCGGCGCCTGGCGTTTGCCCAGATAAAACCTACCAAAATAAACCTGTCCCCTTTTGACAGGCTAGCGCTCCCAGAAGTGGAGGATGAGCGTGGTGCCTTTTAGCGGAGGGGGTATATTGATTAATTCGGGTAACAGTTTTTTAACGCTGGGGCCGATGTTAAAATAGCCAAAATGCTATCTAGGAGCTTTGAATTTATGGCAATCGAGGCGGCTGATCTACAAAACGTAAAGCGCTCGTTCCTCTGGCATTCAATTATGTTGTTTATAGGGGCGGCTGGTCTGTATTGTATGGCGCCAAGTATTTATGCGGGCCTTTCTGGCACCGTTCTTATCGGTCTGCATCTGCTTTCGGGCTTCTGTGTGGGTCTCATCTCTCGCCCCGTGAGACCGGGTATTTCCAAACGGCTTTTTGGACTTATGCTCGTAGATATTGCACTTCTCGCGATGTTCACGGTATCTCTTAAGGTGTTTCATCAATTTCATGGTGTGGTTTCGGCGCTCGCGTTCATTTTGTTGCTGCTAGCCCCCTTGCTTGTCGCTTGCTGTTCTTGGGCGCTTGGCGGTGAATTCACAAACATGCGTGCGGGATCAACGGGGAAACATGTAGCCGATGGCCCTGTTCTCCATGGGTATCCTGAGCTCGCCCTTTACAGCCCCGTTGTACTCTTGATTGCTTTGCTTGTTGGCCTTCAGTTTCTTCTCGCCTCGTTGATGGAGTCCATCGGTTCTATCCTTTCCGTTAACGCCGAGATGGGGGTTGCTGCCTCGCTCGTCGAACCTCTTGCGTTTGGTAATGCTGCCGTTGCTCTTGATTTGGATTGTTTGTTTTCGCGCAATATAAACATCGGAGCTGTGCTCCTGAGCTTTGGTGGGCGTCAAGAGATCGCACTGCTTCTGGTGACTGTCTTGGGCAGCATCCTTGTCAGGGCCATAATGCGATCGTTACCCGACTTAACGAGCGCTTTTTCTGCGGATGCCAAATTAGGAGGAAAACGCTCTGCAGTTGCCGATATCCCTGCGACTTTGGGTTTTTCTCAAAGGGAGTCCGCGGTTTTCTCTATGAGGATAGAGGCAAAAACGTACGAGGAGATTGCTTCTGCCTTGGATATTTCCCCGTCTACCGCCCGTACCTATTTGTCGCGGGCCTTGACTAAAACCGGATATAAAAGCATTTCGGAGGCGACGGCTGAACTTCTTTCGTCAAAGGATACGTGGCATTTCGACGCAACAAATGACCATGATCACCGTTCAGAATCACTGAGGCTCTCATCGTCCAATCGGAACTGCAGGATAGTCTTCGCCTGCTTCCTGTTTATGTATGCGTCTGGAATGGGCATCGAGGAAATCCTCGTATGCTTCAGCTTTGAGCATGATGTGATAATCCTATCGATAGCCACAGTGCTTTTGGCCCTGTGTTGCTATGCTGTTATACGGCGGATGACAGAAATGCATTTATGTTGCTCACCTGAACTGAGTCTTTCTTCGGTATCCGCGGGTGCCGGAATAGCGTTCTGGGCTCACGATGCAGTGAGTCGACTGTACATTTTCTTTGAGTCCGTTGGGAGCGGTGAGTCCGTTGGCGTCCTTTTGCCTGCTTTACGCGTGATCGCGTTCCTTGTCGTACTTATCCTTCTGACTTATTCGCTGCTATCCTTGCGTTTGAAAGATGCAGCTCGGGCGGGTGATCGACGCGATGCCGTGCGTGAGGCTTTCTTGAGGCTTGGCTTCACGCCGCTTTATGCCGACATCATGGCATGCGTTTTTGATGGCAATAGAACCACCGAGATTTGCGCGCATCTTAATGTTGCTCGGGGAACCGTCAAAGAGGCCAAGAGCAAGAGCTATGCCTTGCTTGGAGTTCACTCGGAGCGTGAACTTAGAGATAAAGTATTTTGTCTTATAGCTGATGTTGTAGAAAATGGCAGGTAGAAGCCTGTAGACAAACAAGATCATAAGTCCATCCCGCACGTCTACAGACAGTTCAGACGATGAAGGCGATACTTCCGGACAACGGGTCCGACGATCCGTGTGTTGCGAACCGGAGGTGCTTGCTGTGAAGGTTTGTGATTGCCTCACATATGTACGGCTTAATTTAGAAGTTCTTGCGCGCAACCGGGGAATTATGTTGTTGACGGCGCTGCTCGCGCTCGTATTCTGCATCCCGGTTTTTCTATCCGTTCCAACGGGGGCAGATTATCTATATGGCAGAGGTTCCATCGAGGAGCAGAGGGCATTGTTGGCCTCTCAAGTCTCTGGCGGCGTTTATGACACCGCCCCACAGGAGCTCAACAGCATCATTGCCGACGAAAGGGCGTGTCTTGATCGAGCGCTTGAAAACAAGGCAGATTCCAGAGGGTATTACGATGCGATTGCCGATTACGACAATCTATTGCTCAAGGAATACCGACTCGGTTATTTGAATGGCGTTGATTCGGAGCTATCTCTTGAGGCCCAAGAGCGTCTTCCCCGAGCCATAGCAATGCTGCCCCATCCGGAATCGTACGGCTCAACAACAAAAATGCCTGGGATGATTCTTCTTGCATATTATTGCGGCGCTGTTCCTGCAATAGCGTGGCTTTTAGTTCCGGTTCTCGTCCTCTATATGTCGCTTGAGGGGGATGGAAAGCGGTTCTACGATCGGGCTTTGTTGTCAAAGTTAGAGATGAATGCATGCCGCGTTCTCGTCTCTGGCATTGCATCGATGACGGTTTTGGTTCTGGCGTTGGCTCCCTGTTTTGTATTGGCAACGGTGCTTAACGGTGCCGGTCAGACGGAGTACCCAGTCGTATTCATTCAGTATGGTGACGTGGTCGAAAGAACTGTGTTAGTTCAGCTTGGGCTATTTGCTGTCTTTGAGGCTGCGTTGTCTATGATGTTTGCTTGTTTGGGCGTGTGCGTATACGCAGGAAGCAGAAACAGGGCCATTTCGTCCATGGTGGTCGCTCTTGTGGGGGGCATAAGCCAGCTTCCGTTTTATGCGAGCAAAGATGCTCCATGGCATGCGTTGCTGCCGTATATGGTGCCGAGCTATTCTGTCTCTTCGCTTGCACTCGGCGGCGCTTCTTACGCCAATGGAGCTGAGGTATCACTCGTTCCTGAAGCCAGTGCGCTGCACTGTTTCTTTGCCGTAATGGGCACGCTTGTTGTCTGTGCGTTGGGAATCATCTCGTTTTCGCGTCTAAAAAGCAAGAATCGCTGGGCCTGGAACCATATTAGTCCGGATAGTTTGGGTGAGAAAAGCTTGCTCTCTCTGTCGCTGGATGTGTTGACGGTTGAAAAAAACCAGCTGGCAAAGGGATTGCAGTTTGATATGCCCGCTGGCCAGATATGGGGTCTTGTCGCGCCAAATGGATATGGCAAGACTACGTTACTTAATGCTCTTTGGGGAGACGCTGGGCCATCAGTGCGCGTGTCAGGTTCTCTTTGTTTTCATGCAAAAGCATGTGTCGACTGTGAGGAAATGAGAAAGGAATTCTTCTTGGTTCCGAATGGGCCGTCTCTATTGATTCCATACATGACAGTCGCTTTCCATCTCGACCGATGCAGGCGAATTTGGCATTCACCTCGCACTTTGGACCAAGTGCTTGATCGCTTTGACTTGACTGGGTTGAAGAATACGCCCGTATCTAGGCTGTCTGATGGAAATAGACAATTACTCAATGTGGCGATGGCGTATATGTCCTATTGCGAAGTCGTCCTTTTGGATGAGCCCATGAATGCGCTTGATGTGGGACATGTCGCAATCGTTTCGAATGCTCTTAGAGATGAAGCAGGTAGGGGAGCGCATGTCATTATCTCTTCCCATCTTATCGGGAATCTCGAATCGCTCTGCGATGGCTCCGTCTTGCTCACACGAGATGATTCGCACTTCGTTACTCGAGAAATGGGAGGTGATTCGAAATGGATCGGTAATGTGTACGCGCAGCTATTCAAGACGAACGACAGCAAAAACTAGGAGAGGAAGATAACCATGAAACGACATATATCGAAGAACTTGGCGAAGGCATTGGCCGCATGTTTTATGCTTGCACTGTCGATGGGCGCAATTCCCAATTATGCGACGGCGCAGCCAGATACGGGTTCTGTTGCACCTTGTCGTCTTGTGACGGCGGATGTCTTGGACACCTACAAATCGTTCTCCACCGCGAGCTACCCGAGCGAGAATGTTGATTGCTTCGACCAGACATACAAGAGGTTGTCTTTCAAAACCTCTTATTCTCGTACGGGGCAAACGATCCTCTATACAGGTGCAGCGTTAAGCCCACGCGGGAACGGAATGCCTGGGTTTGAGACGAAATATAAGTGCACATATCGTACCTGGTAGATAACCCTAGGACCAGATTCTCTCCGAATTACTTTGCGGAGGATTGATCTAACGCTGCCGCTCCTGCGTTTATCTCAATCTGTAACACTTGGCTGGTAATAACGTTTCCATCTGTTTCAGATTGAGACTATTCAACTCGCACTATGTTGATCGTCTTGATCTGTAACAGCAAAACGGCGATTTTACCTCTACATGTTACAGATTGAGACGATTGAAACCGTGGTAGCAAAGGATGCCGCGAAAGACCGCGAAAGAAGTACCTCTTCTGCGGTGGTATTTTCACCTATCCGGCGCGCCCCAAATGCAAGTGAGTAGGCTTTTTGGAACCTGCCGAGCACATCGCGGTACAAGCTCAATAAAACCGCAGGCCAGAGCTGTGGCGTTTTGGGGCGTGCTTGGCCTTTCGCAAAAAGTCTACTCACTTAGTTTTCGCCAGAAGACCGCCATGAGCAAACCACCACAAAGGTGCCTGTCCCCTTTGTGGTGGTTTTGACGTTTGCCCAGATAAAACCTGCCAGAATAAACCTGTCCCTTTTTGGTAGGTCACGAGCGAGGATTTTCGGACGCTTGCTCGACGAGAGTGGATAATCTCCCGCTTTTGGCGCGGACATAGGCCGAAAACGGGAGATTATCCACTCTCGTGGTAAGCAAGTCCTCGTGTCATCCGTTCCCTTTTTGGTTGGTCGTGCTTGCACTTTAGCGTGCGACAGCGGATAATGCCGAGCATTCGACAATTCACACTTTGACTTATTTGATTGAGGAGGCCCCGCATGGCCATGGATTTCAAACGCAGGCTGCCGATCCCCATGGAGATCCGCGAGGAAATGCCGCTTTCTGCCGAGCTTACCGCCAAAAAGCAGGCATTTGACGCCGAGGTCGCCAAAGTCTTTACCGGCGAGGACGCACGCAAGGTGCTCATCATCGGCCCGTGCTCTGCCGACCGCGAAGATTCGGTGCTTGAGTACATGAACCGACTGGCCAAGACCGCCGAGGAGGTCAAGGACAAGCTCATCATCATTCCGCGCGTCTACACCAACAAGCCGCGCACCAAGGGCACCGGCTACAAGGGCCTGCTGCACAACCCCAACCCCGAGGCTCCCGACGACCTGCTCGAGGGCGTCAAGGCCATCCGCCATATGCACCTGCGCGTTATTGAGGAAACGGGCTTCTTCACCGCCGACGAGATGCTCTATCCGTCCAACTACCAGTACCTCGTTGATCTGCTGAGCTATGTTGCCGTGGGTGCGCGCTCGGTCGAGAACCAGGAGCATCGCCTGGTGTCGAGCGGCATTTCGGTACCCGTCGGCATGAAGAATCCCACTGCCGGCTCTACCACCGTTATGCTCAACTCCATTTACGCCGCGCAGGCGCACCAGAGCTTCATCTTCCGCAACTGGGAGGTCGAGTGTGACGGCAACCCGCTCGCGCACGCCGTCATGCGTGGCTACATCGGTCTCGACGGTCGCACCTACCCCAACTATCACTACGAGCACCTCGAGCGCCTGGCCGAGCGCTATACCGAGCGCGCCGGCTACGCCAACCCGGCGGCGGTCATCGACTGCAACCACGACAACTCGGGTAAGCGTCCGCTGGAGCAGTATCGCATTTGCAAGGAAGTGCTCGACAGCTGCCGCCGCAACGAGTCCATCTCCAAGCTGGTCAAGGGCTTTATGATCGAGTCCTACCTGGAAGACGGCAACCAGCCGGTCGACGGCGGCGTCTTTGGTAAATCGATCACCGACCCGTGCCTGGGCTGGGAAAAGACCGACTACCTCATCCACGAGATCGCGGAGCGGGTGTAGGTTACGGCGTTTTACCAAACGCCGTAACCGGCCGACGCTGCGCGGGTCGCATTTGGACAATCTGACGTTCGACTTCAAGGGCGCGACCAAAAGGTCAGCGCCCTATCGCTTCACGTCGCCTTGCCTCAAATGCGACCCGCTCGCTGTCGTTTCCAAGACGTCGACGTTGCCGGGGTTGTCAAGGGGTTGGTGCAAGGGGGACAGGTTACTTTGCACCAGGTTGGTGCAGATTAACCTGTCCCCCTTGCACCAGGATGTGGTTTGCTTGCCGGCATCGGTAGGTCTTCGGCGCTTTCCAAGCCCAGTGGGAAAAAATGCCAAATATGAGTACTGTTGCTATTGTAGTGCCATATTACTTTCGCAAAACAATGGACATAACAGCAAATATGTTCATTAACGTCGACGCATATTAGCCCGCTATAGAGCTGTTTGACTAATTGAGAGGCGCATGCAAGCTGCGGGGGCGGCATTTGGGGCAGTTTTGGCTGTTACTAAAAAGGTGACAGTACTCATATTTGCCCTTTTTTGCCCACGGGGTCTGGAAAGCGCCGTCAATGAGGTCTCAGGGAAGGCGTTTCGAGGCTCGAAGGACACAAAACGGGGGCGCAGGTTGTCCTGCGC
>DBFSAO010000042.1:0-2522 GCA_048500675.1 Collinsella sp. | reverse complement strand
CTGTCAGACAGCACGACCGGAGTGCCTGCGAACCTTAAGACGGACAACGCAAAGACAAGGCTGGTTCGTTTGTTACCGTCTTCAAAGATGTGGTCCTTGACCATGTGCTCGGCCACGTAGGTGACCTGGTCAAAGATGTCTGCGAAGCGATCGGCCGGCGATTGACCGAATATCGTACAGAATGCACCCGCAAGCACGGACTCGACGCGTCCAAGCTCAAGCGCGGCCCGGTCGCCTGTGGCGTCGGTTGTATAGCAGCGCCCGACCGTCATCAGCGTGCTGTGCAGGCGCATCACGGCCGCGGCCATATCTTCGAGCGAACCGGCATCATCGAGCACGAGCGGCGCGATCGGATGCGCTCCCGGCTTCGTGTCCGCCATCATGAGTTCTCCAAGAGCCTGAGCGCGTTGGGCATGTTCGAAATGGTCAGCCGAATAGCTTCGTCGATTGACGTGGTGCCGCCGAGCAAAATCGGTGATGCTGAATTTGCCACGTGCGCAGTTGAATGATCTTCTTGAGCAACGCAATCAGCGCCGTCATCTTGTTGAACATAGCTCCAAGGCATGTCTGACTCCTCTATAGCTTTACAGACGAAATAGCCTGCGAGTCGTACTCCAGAGCAATCGGTTGCCAGACGAGGTCTTCGATGGTGCAGTTTAGGGTGTCTGCAAGCGCCAATGCCGAGGAAACCGAGGCGCGGCGTAGGTCGAGCTGGTTCTGCTCGTAGAGTTGTATGGCGCGAAGCTTAACCCCCGATTGGGCGGCGAGCTGTTTTTGCGTTAGTCCGGCAGCCTTTCGTGCCGCCTTGAGGCCCTTTTTGTCTGCCTGGGCGTTGTTCCATTTTTCGATGACAATCTGGGCGAATTTATCTTCGGAGGCCTCGTGGAGCGGATGGTACGAGCCGATGATCCAATCGAGCGGAGCGACTTCGAGTAGCTTATTAAAGCCCAAGCTGCTCATCCATTGCGTATAGGCCATAACCCACCCCGCCCAATACTGAGGCGAACGGTCGAACGGATAGGTCTCCCTACATCTGACGGGGGTCAGTCCCGCATGGGCGATAATATCGCGCGCGAGCTCGTCGCCCGCCATGCCGCAGACGACGCGAGGCATACCGCGCTCAAACTGTTTCATCTCAAGAGCGTTCGACATGATCGCCGTCAACTCGGCTGGAGTCAGCCCTTGGTCACAGAGAGCAAAATCGACCGCCTCGCCCAGCGTTCTCATTGCATCCTCGAGATACATCTCACTGTAGGCGTGGGTCATCGCCCGTCATCCCCTCTCGAATGATATCGACGATACGTATTCCCTCAAACGGGTTTTCGGCAAGGAGCTCCCGATACTGCGCCCTTGCCGCTTCATCTCGTTCCTTGGCCAATGGACCATACAGAGCTTGCTGCGCACGTTCAAATCCAGCAAAACGAATACTCTTAAACGCACGCTCGCTTTTGAGCACAATCTGCTCCCCCAGGTTACCGAGCCTCATAGATCGTCCAAGCTGATCGACGGTGATCGTATTGTTTACAAAAGCTCTGGCATAGCTAAAGTACGAGTCGTCCGCACGCCACCCCCTTATTACGTCGCAAGTGCTCGTCTGAGGTAGAAAGTGATCATGGAGATATTCGCACGCCCCCGCGGCAATGGCGGTATCTTTGCGAAAAGAACGATGCTCAACGAGCAACGCTATCCAATGCAGGACGCAATATTGCGGCGATAGCAAGTCGAGAACTTTGAGATCGGCTATATCGAGTTCATAGCGATTCGCAAAGCCATCGGCATCGCGCGAACATGCCCATTCCCTTGCAAGGTCGAGGCTCTCTGTGCAATAGAATCCCTGTCCATAGTCGTTATGGATTTTCCCCAGGCCAAGCTGGGGAGTCTCAATGATTTTCTGAGAACCATGCCACAGTTCCACGCGAGTCTCCTAACAGGTATCGCTCTAGCGATAGTATAACATACTATCGCTAGAGCGATACCTGTATTCAAATAGCAAGAGGGTGTCTGGAACCGAGTTTGAGTTCAATACTGGCTTCTAAGGCTCGCCGAGTCCGGAAGTATGCGACAAAATTCAGACTTGCTGATCACGCCGGAGCACACTAACGCCTCGTCCTGCTTACAGAGCTTCATAGACAAGCACCTCATCTTGCTCGATGCTTTTGCGGAACGCCGTGCGCATGTGCTCTGGTGGGTTGGTGATGATATCAACCTTTCGCCCAAGTTCCTTCTCGAGCTCATGGGAGAGTTCGTAAAGCGTGCCGAACGTCATGGCGTTGCCGCAGACTAGGCGCAAGTCAACATCGCTATCGGGCGTTTGCTCGCCTCGGGCAAACGAACCAAATAAATATGCTTCGCTGACATCGTATTGAGCCAGCACGCGGGAGGCGGCAGTGGATATGTCGGTAGGCGAAATCATGGGATAATTTCCGTTCAACAGTAGAGTGTCAGGGGGCCAGCGCCGATACCGCCGTTCCGGCTTTTTGCCGTTCTGCAAGCTCGAAGATAAACGGAGCGTTTGATCTAAC
>DBFSAO010000041.1:0-2844 GCA_048500675.1 Collinsella sp. | reverse complement strand
TGCTCGTTGAACTCCTCAAACGTGGACGGCAACGGCTGCTCAATATTTTCCGACATATAACTCCTAAACCTTTCAACCAACCAAGGAAACGGCTTTCCCAGGTGCCCGAGGTTGCCGTAAAAGAGGAGCGCCGCGTACTTTGGTACACAAGCGACGGTTTGAACGGCAAGATCGGGTGCCCGGGAAAGCCGCCGGGGCGGATAGTCCTAAATGGTCTCCAAGAAAGCTTCGATCCTGGTTTGTAACTGACCTGCATCCTCGCCAGCGTAGTCGGTCGTGATGTGCATAAACGGAATGCCGACCTCCTCGGCGGCCTTCTCCACGGCAAACGACTCCATCTCGTAGAGCGTGCAGAACTGCAGGGCCACGTCGACGATGCCGTCTACATGCAGGTCCTTGGCCATCTGAACGATGTCCTTCATACGCTGGTCGTTGGGCGTAAAGACGGCGCAGTTGATCTTAAAGTAGCGCTCGGCGATGGCGTCGAGCATCTCGTCGACCGTCTCGCCGGACTCGTCGACCAGGTCCTTGTAGTAGCGCGAGCCCGTGCAGGACTCCTCGCCGACCACAACGCCGCCGGCCTTCTCGATGAGGTTGAACAGTTTCCAGTTGGGCACGGCCATGGGCGTACCGGTGTACAGGATGCGCTTGGTCCCCTTGGGCGTCACGCCCTCGCCGGCCTCGACACGCTGCTCGCACTCAGCCGCCATATCGTTGATGGCTCCGGTCAGACGCGGCGTGTCGTCCATAAAGGCGGCCTGAACGGTCAGCAGGCTGTCGAGACCGCTGATGGGCGCCGGGTCGGCAGCGCGCGTGGCTGCGAGGCGCTGCAGGGCGCGACGCTTCTCGTTGACGGCGTGGATGGCAGCCTTCAGGCGCTCGGGCGTAATCTTGACGCCGCACTCTTCCTCGATCTTGGCGGCAAGCTTTTTAACCTCGGCCTTCCAGGTCACGAGCGTCGACTCGTCGTGCACGTTGGGAATATCCATGACGTACATGTTCTTTTGCGTGGCAAAGAACTCGTAGGCTTTCTTCTTGCCATCGCAGGTGTTCTCGCCTACCACCAGGTCGCTCGACTCGATGTAGGGGCAGACCTCGCCCAGCTTAAAGCCGGCAAAGCTCTTGATAAGCGGACAGGTGTTGCGCGGCAGGTGCTCCTCGACCTTATCGGTTGCCCAATCGGCACCAGAGCACAGACCCACGGGGATACCGTCGCAGGCGAGCACAATCTCCTCGGGCACATAGACGCAGAATGAACCGACGATCTTGGTGGCCTCGCCGGCTTCCTTCTTGTCGAGCATCTCCTTAATACGGCCGCTGTGGATGTTGGTGGCGACAAAATCCAGGTAGGACGTAGACTTGGGGCGATTGTTCTGCGTCAGGAACATATCGCCGTACATCTGGCCCACGGCGCCCAGCAGCATGTCGTGGTCGGCAAGATTCATGCCGAGGCTCTCCCACATCGGATGGAAATCGAATTCTTCAGCCATGACGGTTCCCCTCTCGAACCAAAAATGAATAGCTACGGTATTTCTGCACGGTGGGTGGCGAAAACCCAGCCGTGCTCAAACCCGGAATTTTGGGGAACCCGCTTTGCGGTCGATTATTTAGTTGTGCGTCGTCTCTCCCGGAGCCGTGAACATACCTGCTCATATGCGGCTCCGAGCCATATACAGGGCGCGCGCGGCAACGCGACGCGAATATGTCTTCTGCAGCATCGGCGCGCCCTCCTTTTCTCGTCGAAGGTAACTATATCAACGGTTGTCGTCAAGACGAACACCGTCGACACGCGTACGACAACGTTGGGATGTGAGCATCTCGCTGTCTGATAATTAATTATCAGACTGATAAGGTTTAGTCATGTAGAAATCGGCGAACGGCGAAGTGAAAACAAAGCGGTCGAGGACTACCTCCTCGACCGCATCGCACCCGCATTATCGGCAAACGAGATGAATCCTGCTTGCATCAAAATGCATGCGCAGAGTCTCACCCGCCTGCGGCAGCTCTTCCACGGGTACACTCACCTTATTCACCTTCCACTGCAGACGCGTGGGCGCATCAGCACGCGGCACGTCCAGCAACACCAGCCGCTCAAAGCGCGAATCGCTCACACGGGCCACATGCAAGTCGTAACTGTTGCGACCCCGCTCCGCGCGATTGTCAACATGGAAGTAGCTTGCGCGAATGCCCAGGTACGCCACATTATCGGGAACCTCGCGACCCACGTTAAAGCTCATGCCCCAGTCGAGGGCCTCAACTTCTTCGTCGCCGATCTTGCGCGCCCGGCTTGTGTTCTTGCAGCCCGTCAGGCGCAGCGCCGCCAGCGTCTGCGGACGGCGGACCACGTCCTCGACGGAGCCGATCTCCTCAACATGCCCGTCGTGCATCACGCAGATGCGCTGGCACAGGCGGCACGCTTCGTCGATGTCGTGGCTCACGTAGAGCACGGTGCGGTTGCATACATCGAACAGGTCGAGCATATTCTGCTCGAGGGCGCTCTTAAGATAGGAATCGAGTGCGCTCATGGGCTCGTCGAACATAAAGATGCCCGGATGCGCCGCCACCATGCGCGCAAGCGCCACACGTTGCTGCTGACCGCCCGAGAGTCGCACGGGATAGCGGTCGGCAAAATCGGCCAGTCCAAAGATACCCAGGTAGCGCTCGGCAAGCTGCTTGCGCGCCGCGGCGTCGCCCGCATCCTTTACGCCGGCACATACGTTATCGGCCACTGTCATATTAGGGAACAGCTGATAGTTTTGGAACAGCAGGGCGCATTTTCGCTCCTGGGGCGACAGGTTGATGCCCGCCCCCGAGTCAAAAAAGGTCACGCCGTTGACGACGATC
>DBFSAO010000040.1:0-23159 GCA_048500675.1 Collinsella sp. | reverse complement strand
ATATTAAACTGCAAAGACGAGCGTCGGGAAGACACGCCGAGGTCGCCGCGGACGGGTTGATATAGGGAGAGGGCCTGACCCCATATCGTTGGGGCCAGGCCCGATTTTGCCTCTTGACAATGTCCTGCTCATATTAAAAGGAACGTCCCCAAGTGCCGGCCCAGCAACGCCGATGTTTTGACAACGACAGCGAAAGCCCGCCAGAGCGAGCAAGGTGCCTTGAAACGAGGCGGCATTGACCTTCTGGTCATGCCGCCGAAGCTGAACGTCAGATTGCCGCTCTGGCGGGCTTGCAGCGTCAACCGGTCCGCCGTTCGTTAGAACGGCGGAACCAACCCTACATGACCATAACGTAGCGCGATCCCACGTAGTACTGCTTACCCATCAAAACCGGCTCGTCATCGGGACCGGTAAAGCCGGCACGCAGATTGAGCAGCGGATCGTGCGGAGCAATGCCCAACTCGGCCGCCTGCTCGGTATTGGCACGAACGGCCTCGACCGTGCGGTAGCCAACCGAGACAATCGGCGTTCCGCCAACACGCTCGACCTCGGCAAAAATCGACTTGTCCTCAAGATCGGCCGTCAACAGCTCACGGTAGGCGTCAAACGGCACAAAGATGTTCTCCTCAAAGATGGGCTCGCCGTCGGCCGTACGCACGCGCTTGATATGCAGCAGCAGCGCATCCTTTTGCAGGCCAAAGAACTCCATCTCGTTTTGACGTGCCGGCACAATCTGGCGATCGACCACATGCGCGCCCGCCTTCATGCCATTATCGGCACACAGCGCGGTAAACGTCTGCAGCGTCGAAGCGTGGAACTGGCGGTTGATGTGCGGCATGGAGACAAAGGTGCCACGGCCCTGCTGCTTAACCAGGTAGCCATCGGAGCACAGCTCCTCGACGGCGCGGCGCACCGTAATGCGGCTCACGTCGTACTGCTCGGCTAGTTCAAGCTCGGACGGAATACGCTCCTTGGGTGCATAAACACCTTTCTCGATCGCATCCTTGATTTCGTCATAAATCTGCTGGTAAAGCGGTGCATTTTTGGGCGCAGGCATATCTGATCACTCTTATCAAAATAGCTAAATTTCTAATACGTATATAACGTCTAGTTTCATGTTACCTCATATTGATAAAACGATACACCCTCCCTACCAAAAAGCGACAGCTTCATTTTGGTAGGTTTTATCTGGGCAAACGAGAGCCCTCGAAAGCAACGGGGCTTTCGGGGGGCTCGTTCGGATGGGTTGCGCAGGACCGGCAAAATGCCAATACTCTACTTGCCGTCGTCCTGCTGCAGGCTGTCCTGTTCGCTGAGGCGCGCCTGCCTGCTGGCCATGCGTGCGGGCTTGTCGGGATCGGGAACGGCCGTGGGCATGGGCTCGTCGACATGACCACCCCACCAGCCGCCCACAAAGTTGAGCGTGTGGAACACGTTGATCACGGCGCCGGGATCAACGTCGCACACCAGCTTGATAATGTCCTGACTCTCGTAGGTCGAGACAACGGTGTTCAGCAGGTACATCTTTTCGCGGCTATATCCGCCGACGACCTCGGCGCAGCTAATGCCGTGCTGAAAATGGTTTACGTAGGCAGTCATGACCTCGTCTGCCTTACGCGTCGTGATCTGCAGCGTCACGCGATCGTAGCGACGATAGAAACTGTCGATAGTCTTGGTCGAAATAAACTGGAACACGATGGAATACGCCGCCTTGTCCCAGCCAAACATAAAGCCAAAGATCGCCAGGATAAAGCAGTTGAAACCAAAGATGACGCCCCAGATGGTCTTGCCCGTGTGGTTGGAAACCCACAGCGCGATAAAGTCGGTGCCGCCGGTGGATGCGCCGGATTTAAGCGCGATGGCAGCGCCCAGACCCGAGACCACGCCGCCAAAAATGATGAGCATGATCTTGTCGCCCAAAAACGGCGCGAAGTGAAAGACGTTGAGGAACAGCGATGAGAGCACGACCTGCATCATCGAGAAGATGACGAAGCGCTTGCTAATGCCGCTCCAACATAGGAGCGCCACGGGGATGTTGAGCGCGAGCATGCCGAGCGAGATGTCGATATGAACGCCACCCAGCGAGGTAACGCGATCGAGTAGGACCGCGACGCCGGTAAGACCGCTCGGAAGCAGGTCGGCGGGCTGAATGAACGCCTGGATCAGAAATGTCTGGAGAACGGCGGAAATGGTGACCGCCACAGCGGTAATGGCACGGCGGACGATGGTGAGGCGGCCGAGCACGAGCACGCGGTCCGTGAGCTGATCGATGGCGTTCGCCACGCAGGCTCCTTTCGAAGGCAGATGTGGTTGTGGGGCATGCCCGCGATTGTAGCATGGAGCGTGCGGGGGCGCTTCAATTCAACCTCCCTCGACAACCAAAACGGGACCAGCAACCCCCACGACCAAAGGGCAAAATTCCAAGTGAGTAGACTTTTTACGATCTGCCGAGCACACCCAAAACCGCCACCCCTGTGACCTGCGGTTTTACAAAGGAAGATATGCATTGTGCTCGGCCTGCGCCAAAAAGTCTACTCACTTAGTCCGAATCGAAGCCAAACGGATCAAAATCGAAACCAAATTGAGCCAGTCCACCGCAAAAAACGTTTGAACCCGTGCTTCTCGCGGCGGATTGACACTACAAAGCGGCCAAAATGTCGGTCAGATTATCAATAACGGCATCGGCTCGCGATTGATCGAGGTTGACGCCCTCGTGCGGACGCAGTGCCAGGACGCGGGCGCCGGAACGTTTGCCAGCCTCGATCCCCAAAGGCGAATCCTCGATAACCAGGCACTCGGCAGGCTCCACCCCCAGCGCCTCCATGGCACGCAGGTAGATCTCGGGGTCGGGCTTAAACGCACTGCACTCGTGACCGCTGATGGTGTAGTCCAGCACATCGGCGATACCGGCAATCTCTACCAGCTCGTCAATGAGCTCACGATAAGACGAGCTCGCGATGGCACACTTCACGCCGCGCTCGTGCAGTGCGCGCATCACCGGCTCCGTCTGCTCGTTGAGCAGCTCGGCATACGGAACGGGATGGTCCGGGCTATAGACCTGCTTGTACTCCACGCGCAGGCGCTCGCGCAGCTCAACATCGTCAGGTACCAGCGACTTCCAAATGGCGGGCTCGTTAGACCCCGAAAGATCGGGGATCTCGTCAAAGTGAAAGCCCTTCTCTTCCATAAACGCCACGCGACGACGGTTGTAGAACCACTCGGTATCGACCAGCACGCCGTCCATGTCAAACAGCACTGCCTTGATCATACGCATCTCCTCCCACCTGCCAAAAAGGGACAGGTTTATTTTGGTAGGTTTTATCTGGGATTTGCGACGCGACAGACACGCCCTCCCCAGAGCAAAAAAGGGGACGGGGCGCAAACCCCATCCCCTCTCAATCAACCCGTAAGGTCTACTTACTTGTGATTAGTAGGAAAGCTTCCACATGTAGCGGCGCATGGTCAGCGGGTGCTGACGGGCCTCGGCGATCTGGTTGCCGTACTCGCGCATAACGGCGAGGTGCAGCAGCGGGTTGAAGTAGGTGACGACGCTCGCGGGCACGGCGTCAGCCAGGCCGTAGTCCTTGGAGTCGATCAGAGCGACCTTGGCGCCCATGCGCTCAAGGAAGGTGAGGGCGCGGGCGTCCATCGGACGGGTAGCGCCATCGGACATGAAGAAGACGTAGGGCTTACCCTCGGTGGAAACCTCGAACGGGCCGTGGAAGTACTCGCCGGTGTTGTAGGCGGCGGCGTCGATCCACTGCATCTCGGTGAACAGGAAGGCGGCGTGAGAGTAAGCCATCTTCTCGGAGGCACCGGAGGCCATGAAGTAAATCATCTTGTCGTCCTTGAAGTCCTCAGCGAACTTCTTGGCGAGCTTCTTGCAGGACTGAGCAGCGTTCTCGCAGAGATCGAAGACGTTGGTGAGGCCGGTGATCATGTCGTCGTACTTGTCATAGCCCTCGGTCTGCTGAAGGATCTCGAGAGCAAGAGCGATGGCATAGCCGGGCTTCTCGCACTTGGCAGCGAAGTTGGCGTGGAAGCCGTGAACGATGACGTAGTCAGCGTCGACGGTCAGAGCGGAGCCAGCCTTGTTGGTGAGGGAGACGACCGGGCAGTTGTGCTTCTTGGCGGTCTTGTTGGCCTCGACGGTCTCGGGCGTGGAGCCACCGAGGGAGCAGGTGATCACGAAGGTGTGCTCGTTGACCCAGGAAGGCGTGTCGTAGTTGAACTCGTTAGCGGTGAAGATCTGAACGTTCAGCTTGTCCGTGTTGTTGGCCAGGAAGTACTTGGCGGGGTAAAGGTCGGACATGGAGGCACCGCAGCCGACGAAAGCGACGCTGTGGATCTCGTGGTTGGACAGGACGTCAGCGACGATCTGCTTAGGGAGGTTAAGGTCGATCTCGTACATCTGACACATTCCTTTCAATTTTTGCGGCGCCACATTGCCGGGCGCTCGCAGGGTTACTGTGGTTTGGACCGAGTCGCCGGCCCGTTGAGGATGCGACAAAGGGACTGTCCCATTGTCGCATTTTGGGGATGGAAGCCTGCCTGGGGTATGGGATGCCAGGCAGGCCCCCGGGGGAAAGCGGTTAGGCGCTTAGTCGCGACTAAGCCAGGATGCCGACCGCGGAGAGGGCGATGCCGCCCACAATGGCGATCACGAGAAGCCAACCGGTGTTGACGTTCTTCTTGATGAGCCAGTACATAAGGCCGGTGAGGCCAAGGGAGATCATCTGGGGCATCATGCTGTCCAGGATGTCCTGGATAACGACGGTGCCGTCAGCGAACTGCAGCGGGGTGGTGGCGCCGATCAGCGTGGCGATCATGCCGCCCACGGACATAAGACCCACGATGCCGCAGACATACATGAGCTTCTCCATGAGGTCGCCGCCCTGAAGCTTGCTCAGGTACTCGTGGCCGCCCTGATAGCCCATCTTGGCTGCGAACCAAGTAATCAGCACGGAGGGGACGATGGAGATGAGAAGGGCCAGGATCGGGCCCATGATGGAGCCCTGCTGAGCCAGCTGAACGCCCAAGCCAAAGGCGATAACGCGGATGGTGCCCTGGAAGAAGGAGTCACCGATGCCGGAAAGCGGGCCCATAAGGGAGGTCTTGACCGCGTTAATCGAATCGGGGTTGAAGTTCTCGGGATCCTTGGCGTACTCCTCCTCCATGGAGGCGGCGAGGCCCAGGATGAAAGCGCTCGTCTGCGGGGTGCAGTTGTAGAACGCCATGTGACGGTGGTAAGCCTCTTTCTTAGCAGCAAGCTGCTTGGGGTCGGACTCGTCCGGATAGAGGCGATCGAGCGTGGGAACCATACCGTAGAGGAAGCCCATGTTCATCTGACGCTCGTAGTTCCAAGAGGCCTGGATGGCCCAGGAGCGCCAGAAGAACTGGCTGACCTTCTTGTTCAGGGACACGTCCTTGGTTGCGGTTGCCATAGTGTGTTCCTCCTTAGTCTTCGTCGTCTTCGAGCGGATCGTAGTCGGAATCGACACCGGCGGCTGCATGGGAACCGTTGAACTTGAAGCCCATGAAGACGACAGCCAGGCACACACCGATCAGAGCGACCGCGATGACGGACAGGTTGAGGTAAGCGGCGAGCAGGAAACCGATGAACAGGAACGGAGTCATACCCTTCTTGATCATCATGGTGAGCAGCAGAGCCAAGCCGTAGGCGGTCATGATCTTGGTCGAAACGTTAAGACCAGTGGACAGCCACTCGGGAACCATGTTGACGATGGCCTGAACCAGGTCGGTGCCAACAAAGACGGCGAGGAAAATCGGCAGGAAGTACATGATGGCGTACAAACCGGAGCCGGCGCAGATGTGCATACGGTAGGCGGTCTTGAACTTTCCGTTATCAATCGCGCTATCTGCCACATGGGTGAGGACGGCGATGATGGAACGGAACACGATGCCGAGGAGCTGACCCAGGACGGCGACCGGGATGGCGATCGTCATGGCGGTCTCGGCGGAAGCATCGGTCAGGCACGCAAAGGCAGCGGCCACGATGCCGCCCAGGACCATATCGGGCGGAACGGCGGCGCCGACCTGCACCAGGCCCATGGACACGAGCTCGACGGCGGCACCGACGGCAAGGCCGGTGGGCACATCGCCCAGCAGTAGACCGACGAGCGTAGCGCCAACGAGGGGCTGCTCGAAGTTAAGACGACCGAGCAGGCGGGAGTCCCACATGCAGAACACGCCGACGAGGCCGACGAGCACCGCACTGATGAACGTATTCATACCCTTCTCCTTTCAGTCAGGCAAAAGCCTGGTTGATTACAGCTTGGCGTCGATGTCGACGCTCTGATACGTAGGGGTCTGCTGGACGTAGAGCTTGATGCCCATGTCGAGCAGCTGGTTGACGTCGGCCTTCTGGGTGGCGTCGAAGAAGACGGAGCTGTCCTTGCCGCCAATCTGATCGGCACCGTCGTGGTTGGCGGTGGCACCCAGGTTGATGGCGTCGAGCTTGTAGCCCTGGCAGAACTGCAGCATCTCGGCAGTGTTGCCAAAGACAAACATGACGCGCTCGCCGAGGGTGTTGAGCTTGTCCATCTTGGCGAGGGCACGCTCGACGGTGAAGACGTTCAGGCGCACGCCCTGGGGCTTGGCCAGCTTAAGAGCGCCCTTCTTGATGTCATCGTTGGCGGCAGCGTTGTCGACGACGATGATGCGCTCGGCCTGAACCTTGGTGGTCCAGGTAAAGACGACCTGGCCGTGCAGCAGACGGTAGTCAAGACGTGCGAGGACGATCTTGGCGGGACCGGAGCTGTGACGGGACGCCTTGGCCTTCTTGGCGGGAGCCGCGGCGGCCTCGACCGGTGCGTTGGGGTTGGTCAGACCGGTGCGGGCCTCGTTGATGAGGGCCGCGAGCTCGGCGCCCTTGACGGGGACGGGGCTCATAGCGAGCGTGAGCGCCAGCGGGATGTTGAAACCGCTGACAACCGTGAACTTCGTGCCGTTCTTGGAAAGCTCGACCATGTTGTTGTTGACCGAGCTGCCGAGCATATCGGTCAGCACATAGACGCTGTCGTCCGCGTTGAACGTGGCGATCATGGCGTCCACCTTATTGGTGATGGGCTCCTTGTCGTCACGAGCAAGCGACACGACGTGGACGTTCGACACGTCGCCGAGAACCATCTCGAGCGTGTCTTTGGCGCCTGCGGCCAGGCCGCCATGAGATGCGAGAATGATCTGATTCATCTTGCCTCCTCCTTTTCGTTATGGTCATTATAACGTCTTATACGTTGCTTATATTGCTAATTAGTATAAAGACCGTTCGCGGGTGAAAATCGACCGTTGACGGGTTTAACGTAATCGAAACGTTGGTGCAGGGTAGGTCGGCGCTGTCCTGGCGACGCCCGATCAGACGCCTCCCCAATCCCCTATCGCACGAAGTACCAGGGGCTTTCCTGCACGGTGGGCTCCAGCGCGATGCCAGTGCGTTCCTTAAACAGATCCATGTCCTGCGATTTCTCCGTCCACCACGCGTTGGGCTTAAAGGTCATGCTCTCAACGACATGACCGACAAACACGCTGTTGCGCAGCTTGGAGAAGTCGGTATTCATGATCAGGATGGACGCGAGCACCAGCACAATGCCCAGAACCTTGATCGCGCCGGCGGGCTCGGCATAGACACCAATGCCCACCAGTACGGTGACGACCGTCTCGAAAGACATTACGACGGGAACTTTCGATGTCTCGAGCCCCATGGACAGACCCTGCATATATAAGATGTAAGCCACGGCTGTGGGGATGAGTCCAAAGCCAAGGAACAGCAGCAGCAGCTGTGGCGACATTGCCGCGGCGACATCCGGCCACGGAGCCGCGATAGCTGCCATAACCGCACCGCCAAAAACAAAGCCCCAAAACGTGACAGCCAGCGGGTGGACCGTCTTGGTTGCTATTCGGCTGAACACCGCGAGCGACGCACCGCAAAGGCCTGCAATCACGCCCGACGTGACGCCCCAAACCGAAAAATGAAAACCGGAAAGGTCGCCATTGGTCACTGCAAGCACGCAGCCAACGATGTTAAAGACAATGGCAACGAGCTTGTTGGGGGTCACGTCCTCGCGATAAAGCACGCGACCGAGCATGACGCCAAACACCGGCGAGGTGTAGAGCAGCACCGAGGCCGTGGACATGCCCACCTCGCCCATGCACTCGTAATAGCAGGTGTTGGCGGCGGCCAAACCGACGATACCGACAAGCGCGCAGGGAACAAGCTCTTTAGGGCTCGCCTTGAACAGGACCAGCGGACCCTGAGCCACAGTAGACCCCTCACCCGGACGGCAGCCCATAAACATCAGGACCGGCGCCAAGATAAGCGCTCCGACCAACAAGCGAAAGGCAGCCATGCTCTGGGACGAAACGCCCATGGCCGAGATGCCGTTTACAAAGATTCCGATGCTGCCCCACATAAGCGCGGCGACCAGCACCAGCACATAGCCCAGATTGCTTTTCTTCAACGCAGCCTCCTCGGTATTGTTTCCAATATGTTTCACACTACGTTATAGTCGTTATATACATTTTTCAAGACACAAATCGGCGAGCGGAAAAATCCGCTCTACCGCTACAACCCATTGGTGCAAAGGGGTCAGGTTCATATGCGCCAACTTGGTGTAAAGTAACCTGTCCCCAATGACTAGGACTGTCCCCAAGTGCCGAACGTCTCCAAGTGCCGCATCTGGGCCAAGGCGACGCCGATGCTTTGGCAACGCCAGCGAAAACCCACCTGAGCGAGCAAGGTGCCTTGAAGCGAAGCGGCATTGACCTTCTGGTCATGCCGCTGAAGCTGAAAGGCAGATTGCCGCTCAGGTGGGTTTGCAGCGTCGAGCCGTTACGGCGTTTGGTAAAACGCCGTAACTAATAATCCAGCTTCCACATGTAGCGGCGCGTCATGTAGTCCTTGTGAGTAACGGCAGAGAGTGCACGCATATACACGTTGTTGAGGATCGGGGCAAAGATCAGGTGGTTGAAGTACTCGCTCACGCTGTCCTTGATGTCGTTGAGGCCGAGCTCCTTAGCGTCAAGCTGATAGACGCGCTCGCCACCGTACTGGTTGACGAAGCGGATGCCGCGCTCGTCGTTGCAGCGGCTGCGGCCGACGCTGATGAGCTGGAACAGCGAGGTACGCTTGTCCAGGATCTCGAAGGGACCGTGGAAGAAGTCGCAGGTGTTGATGGTGCAGGAGTCAATCTGCAGCATCTCCTGCACGTTGCAGATGCTAAAGACGTAGGCGGCACCAAAGAGCGGACCCTGAGCCATGACGTTGATGCAGGGCTTGTCGGCGTTCTGCTCGGCCCACTTGGCAGCAAGCGGACGGGTGTACTCGACGGCCTTGCGATAGATGGGGTCGACCAAGTCGAACGCGGCCATAGCGGTCTCGTACTCGGCATAGCCCTCGGTCTGCTGCGTAAGCTCCATGGCGATCATGGTCACGACGGCGGAGTTGGTGCGGCCCATGCAGGACTCGTCGACGGCCAAGCTGTCGTACTGGATCTTGTAGTCGCAGACCTCGGTGAGGCCGGACTCGTCAACATAGATGGCGATGGTGCTGGCGCCGTGGTCCTTGGCGACCTGGGCGGCAACGATGGTCTCCTTGGTGCCGCGCATGGACACGACGACGGCCAGGGTGTTCTCGTTGACGTAGGCCGGGGTGGCGTGCACGAACTCGTTGCTGGTGTAGCTGGAGCTCACGACCTGCGTGGCCTCGTGCTCCATAAAGTACTGGGCAGGATAGTTGCCGCCGTTGGATCCGCCGGCGCCAATCCACACGACGCGCTTGATGCCGCCCTTGTCTGCCTTGTCAGCCAAAACCTGGGAGACGACGTCCTTAACCTGTTCCTGAGTAGTCATCGTGCATCAGCCTTTCTTCTCGTTTGATGCTCATCACAGGCATACAAGTTACATACATGTTTTGGTTATGTCGACTAGTTGTATGCTATATTTGTCTTAGAAATTTTGCTGGTAAGGTTTTCGGTAGCTCGATACCAGCGGTTTTATTGTTGTGTTGAATACATGCTTGCTTAGATAAGCATACAAGTTAGATATAGGCCGATCGCATGAACGCTTCATCTAAAAAGAAACTGAGCCAATACGAGCGCTTGGCGGGTACGCTTCGCGACCGCATCGCCGCCGGCATCTACGCACGCGGAGACAAGCTGCCGTCCGAGATGGAGCTCATGGACGAATCGGGGCTGTCGCGCAGCACCGTGCGCCACGCCCTTAAGGTTCTCGTTGATGAGGGCCTGGTGCGCACCGAGCGCGGGCGTGGCGCCTTTGTGGCCGACACGCCCGCGCTCCACGAGAACAACCTAGTGTTTTCGAGCTATACCAAGCAGGTCAAAGGTCAGGGCATGAAGCCCACCACGCGCACCGTGGACTCGGGCTTTGCCAAGGCGGCCGGCAGCATAGCTAAGTTCTTTGACGCCGCCGTGGGCAGCAAGCTCGTCAAACTTGTCCGCCTGCGCTACCTGGACGACGTGCCGCTGTGCCTGGAGACCACCTACCTGCCGCCAAGCTTCGAGACGCTCATCGATCGCGATATCAACGGTTCGCTCTACGCGACGCTGCGCCAAGAATTCCATCGCGCGCCAGCACAGGGACATAAGACCTTTGAGGTGTGCTATGCCTCGCAAAACGAGGCGTTTTTGCTCAACGTCGAGCGCGGGCAGGCGCTAATCCTGATCACCGACTACGTCTACGACACCGACGGCCGACCGCTCCATGTCTCTAAGCGCATCCAACGCACCGACCGCGCCAAATACACCGAGCCCATCGGCTAACCTGCCAAAACCACCGCAAAGGGGACAGGCACCTTTGTGGTGGTTTTAGGCGAGGAGATCGGGGAACCAGGTTGGTTTGGGTTGGTTGGGGACGCGCTCGGCCAGGACCAACTCCATCCAGCACATGTCGTACCAGCGGCCGAACTTTTGGGCACAGCGATCGAAGGCGCCCACCAGGCGATATCCCATATGGGCATGGAAGTCCTGGCTATTGTGCGTTAGATACTCGTCGTCCTTGTCGTGCGGCACGGCGATGAGCGCGCACATATTGGTGATGCCCATCGCGATCAGGCACTGCTTGAGCGCATCGTGCAGCTTGCGACCCAGCCCGCCATGGCGCACATCGCGTGCCAGGTAGATCGACGTCTCGACCGACCAGTCGTATGCCTCGCGGCTGTTAAGCGGACTCACGTAGGCATAGCCTACCGGACGCCCGTCCAACTCCATCACCAAATACGGATAGCGCTTGAGCGTACGCTCAATACGCCCGGCGAACTCCTCAACGCTCGGCACCTCGTATTCGCAGGTAATCGCCGTCTGGCGCACATACGGCTCATAGATGGCAAGCAACGCCGGCGCATCATCGGGCGTCGCCAGGCGAATCGTCGGCTCGGACATCTCGGTCATACAACCCTTCCCCCTCAAAAACAGAGGCCGCCTTGCGCCAAACCCAGCGCAAGGCGGCCCCCCGTCATTACATCAGGCTACAGGACAGCCGCCAACGCGTCGATGTCCTTCTGCGTCGTGGCCCAGCTGGTGCAAAAGCGCACCACCGTGTGGGTCTCGTCGTACTTTTCCCAGTACTCGATCGCCGCATGCTCGCGAATGCGGGCCATGTCCTCGTTGGGCAGAATCACAAACTGCTGGTTTGTGGGCGTCTCCAAAAAGAACTGATAGCCGCGCTCGTGCAGCACACGACGCAGCGCCTGAGCCGTCTCGATCGCCTGGCGACCAATCTCAAAATACAGGCCGTCGGTAAAGAGCGCCTCAAACTGCACGCCCGTCAGGCGACCCTTGGCCAACAGCGCGCCGTGCTGCTTAATGCGCGGAATGGGATGTGCCGGAGCGTGCATGCCGCAGAACACCACAGCCTCGCCGCAGAGCGCGCCGCACTTGGTGCCGCCGATGTAGAACACGTCGCACAGCTGCACCAGCTCGGGCAGGGTAATGTCGCACTCATCGGCCGCCAGCGCATAGGCCAGGCGAGCACCGTCCACAAACAGCGGAATCTCGCGCTTCTGGCATACCGCATGAATCGCCGCGAGCTCGGCCTTGGAGTACAGCGTGCCGTACTCGGTCGATAGACTCACGTACACGGCGCCCGGGAACACCGTGTGCTCGTAGCTCTCGTTTTCGTAGAACACCTGGATATAGTTCTCGAGGTCCTCGGCGTGCATCTTGCCCTCGTAGCCGGGGATGGTGAGCACCTTGTGGCCGCCAAACTCGATGGCGCCCGCCTCGTGGCAGGCGACGTGGCCGGTCTCGGCAGCAACGACGCCCTCGTAGGGCGCAAGCAGCATATCAATCACCGTCGCGTTGGCCTGCGTGCCGCCCACCAGAAAAAACACGTCGGCATCGGGGGTCTGACAGGCCTCGCGGATAAGCTGCTTGGCACGCTCGGTGTGTGCATCGGTACCATAACCGGGCTGCGGCTCCATATTGGTGTCGACGAGCGCCTGCAGCACTGCCGGGTGTGCGCCGTGGGAATAGTCGTTGTTAAACGCGAGCATGGCAATCCTCTCTTACCGGGTATCGGCCAGATAATTCAAACGGAGCTATTGTACGCCGTTGGGATAGGCAATGCGTGCGGCAAGGCACTCAAGTGCCAGTACCAGGGCAAAACCGCAGCTCACGTCACTCAAAAAGTGTGCGCCGATCACGATGCGCCCAAAGGCGACGAACGCTGCAACAACAACCGCCGCCCAAAAGATCACGCGGCGACGCGAAGGTTTTTCCTTAAAGGCTGCCGCGGGAAGCCCGGCGAGCATAAGGCCGATCGCCGCATGCGCCGTGTGTCCGCTCGCAAACGACTTGAACCCGTCCTTAATCACGCCGGCGGCAATAAAGGCCCACTTGTCGGGGTTGCCGATCACCCACCACGGCTGAAAATTGAGCCCCGGCGTGACCTCGATCACGCGCATGCGCGGGCGCGACCATAACGGCTTAACAATGACGTTGAGGATGATGGCCTGAGCGACCCACACGGCCAGCACCATCAACGCCCAGCGCGTAAGCTCGTCGGGCTCGGTCGTGCGCGTGAGGCGGTAGGCGATGAAGTTGGCCGCGATGACCAACGCAAACGTCAGAACCAGCTGAAACGCAATAAGCTTGCCGCCGACGCGCAGCGATCCGATAATCTCGTAGCCGACCAGACCCACGTTGATCAAAACGCCCAGCGCAGCGAGCCACTTGCTCGCCTTGGAATCGGGGCGTGCCGAGCGCACGAGCATAACGCCCGCGATGCTCGCCGTCAGCTCGAACGGCAGCTCACCGGCCGCCTCGACAAAGCGACCGTACATGCTGCCGATGTTGAACAGCGCACTCGAGATTTGATAATCAAAGAAGCTGCCCACGCCCAGACAAAGGCACAGGACGGCCGCGATAATGGCGACATCTTTCTTATAGATGTATCCGAACATGCTTTCCTTTCGATGGAACCAGATTGCCCAAATGGGGCGTTTGCAGCGTCGACCCGTTAGTCGTCGTCGCTCGCACCCAATTGCTGCAGCAGCATGAGTGCCGCGGCCACCGGGCCGATGCCGTCGTTGGCGTCGAGACCGCGACCCAGACCGCTGCCCGCGCCGGCGCCCGCCTTGTAGGGCACCGACAGTTTGCGGCTCTTGGGAAAGTTCACCGCGCCATAGCGGGTCTTAAGCTCAAAGGCCACCTTCTTGGGCACGTCAACCCCCAGGAAGGTAATGCGTCCACCGCTGAGCGTGACACTCTCGAGCCCCAGGCGCTCGCCGCGAATACGAATGCGAGCGCGGTTGAACAGGTTGAGTCCCGCCAACGGCAGCTCGCCATGCGCAGCCTCGGTCTCCTCCTGCACCTCGTCGATACTCTCAAGGTCCTCAGCCGCCGCGAGCTTGCGGTACACGAGCACGCGCTGGTCCACCGCCGGCATGTACTCCTCGGACAAGAAGTAGTCGGCCGGCAGGTTGATGCCCACGTTCGCCGCCTCCACGCCGGCATCGTCGTCGCCGCGCGCCTCGGCCACGGCCTGTCCCAGCATCTGCGTAAACAGGTCAAAGCCCACACTCGACAGGTTGCCGTGCTGCTCGGCGCCCATAAGCGAACCGGCGCCGCGGATCTCCAGGTCGCGCATGGCAATGCGCATGCCGCTGCCCAGGTCCTGGAACTCGGAAAGCGCGGTCAGGCGCGCCGTTGCCTCCTCGGTGAGCGGCAGCTCGCCCGGGAACATAAAGTACGCATAGGCCTGCGTGGCAGAACGGCCCACGCGGCCCTTAAGCTGGTAGAGCTGTGCCAGACCCAGACGCTGCGAGTCCTCGATGATGAGCGTGTTGGCGGTCGCGTTATCGATGCCACTCTCCACGATGGTCGTGGCGATAAGCACGTCGATCTTCTTGGTCGCGAACTCGATCATCACGTCCTCGACCTCGCGCGGGCTCATCTTGCCGTGTGCCACGCCCACGCGCGCCTCGGGCGCGGCCTCGTGCACGCGCGCCACGGCATCGTCGATGGTCTTGACGCGGTTGGACACGTAATACACCTGACCGCCGCGGCCCACCTCCAGGCGAATCGCCGCACTCACCACGTCGGGGTCGTACTCCCCCACGTGCACGATCACGGGACGGCGCCCGGTCGGCGGCGTGGTGATCAGGCTCATGTCGCGCACGCCGCTCGTGGCCATCTGCATGGTTCGCGGAATCGGCGTTGCCGAGAGCGTGAGCACGTCGATTTGCTCGCGCAGGTTTTTGAGCTGCTCCTTGTGCTGCACACCAAAGCGCTGCTCTTCGTCGATGATCACCATGCCCAGGTTCTTGGGGTTCACATCGGCAGAAAGCAAGCGGTGCGTGCCGATCAGCACATCAATCGTGCCCTCGGCAAACGCCTTGAGCGCGCGCTTTTGCTGCGCCGGGGTGCGGAAGCGGCTGAGCACTTCGACCTCGAGGCCAAACGGGGCAAAACGCTCAAAGAATGTCTCGTAGTGCTGTTGGGCCAGAATGGTCGTGGGGCAGAGCACCATGACCTGGCGGCCGGAGTCCACGCACTTAAAGGCTGCGCGCAGGGCGACCTCGGTCTTGCCGAAACCCACGTCGCCGCACAGCAGGCGGTCCATGGGCTTGGGCGCCTCCATGTCTGCCTTAATGTCGGCGATAGCCTCCAGCTGGTCGCGTGTCTCGTCGTAGGGGAAGCTCTGCTCCATCTCGATCTGCTCGGGCGTATCGGGCGGGCAGGCGATGCCGGTGATCGACGAGCGACGCGTATAGAGGTCGACCAGGTCAAACGCCAGCTTTTTGGCATTCTTGCGTGCCTTGTTGGTGGCACGCGTCCAGTCGGCGGTGTTGAGCCTGGTCAGGCGCGGCTTGTCGCCGTCGGGACCGACGTAGCGTGTGATGCGGTCGACCTGCTCCAGCGGCACGTAGAGCTTGTCGCCATCGGCGTATTCCAGCAAAAAGTAGTCGCGCTCCTTGCCGCCCACTTCCTGGCGCGCGATCTCGCTAAAGAGCGCGATGCCGTGGGTGGCGTGCACCACGTAGTCGCCCGGCTTAAACGGGAAGGTGATCTGCGTAATGTCAACCTTGCGGCGGCTGCGCGCGCGGTTGGCGTCCATGCGGGCGTTGAGGTCGGCGATCGAGAACACGGCCAGGTTGGCGTCGGGCACTACCACGCCCTGCGGCAGGGCAGCGTCCACAAAGGTCACGCGTCCGCGCGAGATGGTGGGCACGGCGGCGCCGGCGGCAGCCTGGGCGGCGCCTTCCTCGAGCGAGCGGGCGTTGAGTGCATCGGCCTTGCGGTCGCGGATCGAGGCATGGGCCTCCTGGCGGGCAGCGCGATCGGCAGAATCCGCCGCCGCCACGCGCACGCGGTCGCCGATAGCGCCCGCGTTTTCGGGCGCCGCAGTCAGCGACTCCTCAAAGGTAATGCCCTCGTCGCCAAAGGTAAGCTCCATCGACTCGCGCGCGCCACGGTCGGGAATGGCGAACACGCAGGCATAGCGCTTGCCCACAACCTCTTGGATGCGCGTCATAAAGCGATTGTCCGAACCCGCGATAGCCGGCTGCTCAATCTTGAGCTCCGCTGTCACCGCACCGCCGGCACGGATGAGGCTCACGTAATTCAGGCGTTGCTGGGCACCAAAGTCGAGTTGCTGGGCACGCACGTACAGGCCGTCCAGGCGGTCGACCCCCGCCTCGCCGGCACGGGCCTCGATATCCTCGTAGGCGCGCAGGCAATCGTCGAACAGCGAGCGCGGCTCGGACAGCACCACGAGCGCCTTGCCGCTCACATGCGACAGCGGGCTCACGGTCTGGCCGTACATCACTGGCAAAAAGCGGTCGAGCTCGGGCGTGACGATGCGCGCGTCCACCATCTCGAGCAGCGCCGCCAGCTTGCTGTCGTCCTGGCTGGCGCGGTAGAGCGCCACATGCATGTTGTGGACGGCCTCGTCGGTAAGCGCGAGCTCGCGACAGGGGAAGATCTCGATGCTGTCCTCGTTGCCGATGGTCTGGCCCGTAGAGCTCACCATGCGGCGGATGCGGTCGATCTCGTCGCCGAAAAACTCGATACGCACGGGCGCCTTTTCCTGCGCGGGAAACACCTCGACGGTGTCGCCGTGCACGCGGAACAGACCGGGCGCGTCGGCGGCGCCGGCATTGGTGTAGCCCATGCCCACCAGACGCTGCGGCACCTCGTCAAAGGGAATCTCCTCGCCCACTGTAAAGGTCGTGGACTCCCAGTAGCGGCTCTCGACCGGTGGCACGCAGCGCAGCAGCGCGCGGGCCGAGGCGACCATGATGCAGTTATCGCCGCGCACGATGCGCCCGAGCGCCTCGCAGCGCTGGGCCACCACGGCGTCGTCGGGCGCCTGCTCGCGCCACGGATAGTCCTTGCGCTCGGGGAAGCGGCACACGTGCGCCAGCCCCACATAGGCGGCAAGGCTGCGGGCGGCACGATCGGCCGCGTCCTCGCCGCTCACAATGTAGACCGTGGGGCGCGGACGGCGCGCAAACTGGGCGGCAGCCATAAGCGTGCGACCCGACTGAGACACGGCCAGCGTCACGTCCTCGCCAGAATCGAGCCCGGCCTCGACGGTCTGCAGTGCCTCGGCAGTGTAGAGCTGCGCGGCTATACGGTGAATGAGCATGCTGTTCCTCCGGCATCGCAACGCCAAAAGCCCGCCGGGGCAAGCTCGGCGGGTCGTACGTCAAATACATTGTCTGTCATGGTAGCGCATGGAGAGAACTCCGGCTCAAGGGCAAACCCGGCCCCGCAAAAAACGCCAGACGAAGATGCGTTCCGCCCTACCCCGTCACGCGCACGCTGGGGCACAAATCTGCCAGCGGACACTCGCCACACTTGGGTTTGCGGGCGTCGCAGATCTCGCGACCGAAGGTAATCCACTGATGGTTGACCGACTCCCAATACTCGTGCGGCAAAATCTTGAGCAGATCCTGCTCGGTCTTGAGCGGCTCCTTGGCATGCGTCTTGGGACTCAACATCAGGCGGTGCGCAATGCGGTTGACGTGCGTGTCCACCGCAATGCCCTCCACGATGCCATACCCCACGTTGAGCACGATGTTCGCCGTCTTGCGTCCCACGCCCGGCAGCTTTACAAGCTCCTTCATGTCGGCCGGCACCTCGCCGCCATAGTCGGCGACGATCATCTGCGCGGCCTCGACGGCATGCTTGGCTTTGCTCTTGTAGAAGCCGAGTGACTTGATGGTGTCTGCCACGTCAGCCACGCTCGCCCCGGCCATGGCCTCGGGCGTGGGCCACTGGGCAAACAGCCGCGGCGTCACCTTGTTGACCTGCGCGTCGGTCGTTTGCGCCGAGAGTAGCACCGCGATCAGCAGGCGGAAGGGATTCTCGTGGTCCAAAAAGCACTCGACCGGGCCATAGCGACGGTTGAGGCGCTCGCACACCTCGATGGCGCGCTCGCGCTTGGCGGCATTGGTCTCGCGTGGCATAACGACTCCTCGGCTCAACGGCACAATAAACTTATAGGCACAATTGTCCCACGTCCGAGACGCTTACGCCTCCAAGAATGCGCCGGTCTGACGGCTCCACAGGCTCGCGTACTCGCCACCCGCCTCGACGAGCTGCGCATGCGTGCCGTCCTCGACAATCTCACCATCGGCCAGCACCACAATGCGGTCGAGCGCCGCCACGGTGGACAGGCGGTGCGCCACCACAATGGAGGTGCGCCCGCGCATCAGGTTCTCGAGCGCCTCCTGCACCAGCGCCTCGGACTCGCTGTCCAGGGCAGAGGTCGCCTCGTCGAGCACCAGAATCGGCGCGTCGGTGAGGATGGCGCGGGCGATGGCCACGCGCTGGCGTTGGCCGCCCGAAAGCTTGACGCCGCGCTCGCCCACCATGGTGTCAAAGCCGTTGGGTAGGCGGTCGATAAACTCGGTCGCATTAGCCAAGCGAGCCGCCTCGCGGATCTGCTCGTCGGTGGCGTCGGGACGTCCGTAGGCGATATTCTCGCGAATGGAGCGATGGAACAGCAGCGCTTCCTGCGGCACGTAGGCAACCTGGCGGCGCAGGCTCTGCTGCGTGCAGCGCGAGACATCCTGACCGTCCACGAGCACGCGGCCGCCCTGGACATCGTCCAGGCGCAGCAGCAGCTTGGTGAGCGTCGTCTTACCCGAGCCCGATTTGCCCACCAGGCCCACGCGCTGGCCCGCCGCCACATGAAGTGTCAGGTCATCGAACACGTTCTCGCCCGCCGCAGCGTCACGGTACGCAAAGCTCAGGTGCTCAAAATCAATCGCGCCCTCGCTCCCCTTGAGCTCGGGGGCATCCGGGTCGTCTGCCACCAAGCGTGGCTCGTCCAGCACGCGCGTCATCTCGGCCGCATCGCCCAAAGCGCGGTTGATACGCTGCATCATGGAACTCACGTAGTTCAGGCGCATGGTGAGGTTATAGGTGTAGGTAAAGATCATGACGAGCGAGCCCGCCGAGATGCCAAACCACGCGTTGCCGCCCGCCACGAACACACTCACCACGGCCATGGTGATGACGATAAGGCCCGAAGTCGTAAAGTTGCGCTGCATCATGGCGTGCATCGAAACCGTTTCGGCATCGCGTGCGGCGCGGTCGGCGGTATCGAACAGGTCGCGCTCAAAGTCCTCGCGCCCACAGGTCTTGACGGCCAGAATGTTCGTGACCGCGTCGGAAAGCACGCCCGACAGCTTGTTCTGCGCGGCGGACGTCGCGGCCGAAAGCGGCATGATGCGCTTGTACATAAGCCAGACAAACGCGATGTAGATGACCATAATGCCCACCAGGATCACGGTAAATGTGGGCACCACCGGGGCGAGCGCCGCCACCGTGCAGACCACCGAAGTGATAGTGGGGATAAGCGAATACACCGTCACGTCGACCAAGCCCGTGTAGCCGCTCATAAAACGGCTTGTCTGGCTCACAAGCGATCCGCCAAAGCGGCTGGTATGGAATGTCATGGATTGGTTGGAGAGCGTGTCGAAGCATAGACGCGCCAGGTGATAGTTGCCTGCAATCTCGAGCTTGTAGACGGTGTAGTCCTGCAGCTTGGAGAGGATTTGGCCCACCAGGTTAACGAGTACGAGCGCCAGGATATAGGGGCCGAAGACCTCAAACACCTGATCACCCGCCACGGGACCGGCTTGAACGCGGTCGACAATGAGGGCCATCACATAGGTATTGGCAAACGTCAGCAAAAAGATGTAGCCCGCCGACGAGAACACCGAGAGAAAGACAATCAGCGGCTGCGTGCGCGTGACACCCCAAAACCGCTGCAGCGTGCGGCGCACGGTGGAGCGTTTCAGCGGACTGGTGTTTCTCTGAGACATGGGCTTCCTTTCGCGTCTGATAGGGCGAAACGCCATTGTTGCACACTAAAGCGCACTTCAGGCAAGCGCGATGTGAAAGGCAGCGGGGTGCCCGCGTTTGCGCCGGTGCCCCGCTGCCTTGTTGCAATTAGTCCTCGTCTTCTTGGTCTGTGGAAAGACCCGCGGACGTGAGCCCCAAAATCTCGTCGGCCTCCTCGGCATCCTCCAGCGCGTCGATGTCCCTGAGCTTGCGCTCCATAACGTTGGTGCGCGTGGTGATAATGCCCTCGACCGTCTTGCCCGCGGTCTCGATCTGCTGCTGCGCGCGACGCAGTGCCGCCTGATAGCGCGGCAGCTCAGCCTTGACGGCGGAAAGCACGCGCAGCACGTCATCGGTGCGTTTTTGCAGCCTAAACGTCTGGTAGCTCATCTGCAGGCTGTTGAGGATGGCGGCCATGGTGCTGGGGCCGGCAACGTTGACGTGATAGTCGCGGCCCAGGGTCTCGATAAGCCCGGGGCGGCTGACGACCTCGGCGTACAGGCCCTCAAACGGCACGAACAGAATGCCAAAGTTGGTCGTCGAGGGCACGCTCAGGTACTTCTCGCAAATGTCCTTGGCCTCGCGCTTCACCATCATATCGAGCGTCTTGCGCGCTGCGGCGACGGCCTCCGCGTCGCCCGACTCCTGGGCGTCGAGCAGATGCTCGTACGCGTCGCCCGGGAATTTGGAGTCAATCGGCAGCAGCACGGGATCGCCCTCGTCTACCGGCAGCTTGACGGCAAACTCAACACGCTCTGAGGCGCCAGGCTTGGTGGCCACGTTTTCCAGATACTGGTCGGGCGTAAGGATGTCCGCCAAGATCGCGCCCAGCTGCACCTCGCCCAAAATGCCACGCGCCTTCACATTGCCCAGCACGCGCTTAAGGTCGCCCACGCCGGTGGCGATAGATTGCATATCGCCCAGGCCCTTGTACACGGCCTCGAGCTGGTCGCTCACCTGCTTAAACGATGCAGACAGGCGATCGTTGAGCGTACGGGAGAGTTTCTCGTCCACCGTCGCGCGCATCTGATCGAGCTGCACGTTGTTGTCCTTGCGAATGGCGCCCAGCTGGGCATCGACCGTCTCGCGCACCTTGTCCAGGCGGTGCTCAATGCCCTCGCGGTTGGCGCCGAGCTGTTGAGCCGTCTCGCGGCGCAGGTCATCCATACGGTCGCCAGCCTGCGAGAACTCACGCGCGATGGTCAGGTAGCGCTGCTGCTCCACAGCGGCGTCGGTCGTCTGCTGCTGCGCGATGGCGTTTGCCGTGCGGCGGGTTTCTGCCAGCGCGACGTTGAGGGCATCGAGCGTGCTGTTAGCCTGCTCGAGCGCCGCGAGCGTCTCCGCGTCGTTACCGCCACGCTCTCGCAACTCGGCACGAAGGCCTTTAAGCTGCAGGGCGCAAACCACAGCAACTCCCACCGCCACCAAGGCAATCACAACAAGCGCAATATCAATAGCAGACATAGACTCCGCCCAACAAACCCAATCGATTATCAATCAAAACCGCGATCAATCTTACCCCGCCACACGCACCGGGCGCCCGGCCCCTTCTTGGGTGCTTCTCTCTTCCGCATATTCCATAATGCGGCGCGCCGTCTCCCTGCTCACCTTTGAGTCATCGCCGGCTAAGTATGCGTACACGTTTCCCTTATTCAGATTCAAATCGCGGCAGAGACCGTAGCGCGTTACGCCCGATTCCCCTAGCGCTCCCAATGTTCTTTTTCGCATCAGGGCGTTGATCCTTCTGTCCGCCACTGGCTTTTCCTTCACCGCTCTATACGCACGCCAAACGTTGGCATAACGGTTAGGGAGCTCACTTTTGGCGCACAGAGACGCCATGCCGCCCGCTTGATCGTACAAGGACAAAACGCCTCGGTAATCCTCTTCCATCCACGAGCCCTCGGATAAACCCAGAACGTATTCGGCTTTTCCTTGCGCCAAAGCGAGCAAAAACAGAGGTTCCGCCACGCGCGGCGCAACCGTCGTCGCCTGCTCAACCAGCTTTCTAAATCTGAGCGACTGCTGTCCGGATAGCTCTCGGCAATAGCCTTTTAAGAATCCCTCAAAGGTCAGATTCAACCGAGCACCTCCTTTTTGTATTGCCTGTATGCGCAGACCATCTCTTGATAACTCCGCTCCGAAGGCGAAGACGCCAGCGCCTCGCCCTCGTCGAATATAAGCCGTTCGAGCAGATCCCAATCAAGTCGGTCGATAAACGCTCGACTATGGAGGTCGACGATGTCGTTCGGACGGTAGGCATAGAGCTTCATTACCGCCAGGTCCTCCAAGGATGGCGTAAAGTACCTGATAAAACGCGCGCCAATATCCAAGGGAATCAAACGATCTTCGTAATTGAATGGCATCTGATTACAATATGCCACCGCCATACCATTCACCTCGGGATATCGAGCTATGATCTCGCGGAGGCACCTGTCTGCCTCAAACACATCAATGTCATGTGTAACCGACCGATTCGTTACATCGTTTAGCATGAAGGCGCTTCCTCCCACCAATACAACGCTCGGCCTGTCGTCTCTTGGACCTATTTCCAGCTCCGCCTCTTCGTCAATGCCCAAAAGAGTCCGCTCTAAATCCTGCTTATACATAGCAAATCCTATTATTATTCATCTTCAATAATACTATTCAGTCGCACGACAGGACCTACAGGATGCAAGAATTCTGCTCGTGGCGATAATTCGTACACCCTGGAAGTCCTAATGTGACAAACGCTAACTCTCCCAGCCGGCGCGGATGGTTGTTGCGACATCGCCTAGGCGCTGGCCCAGGGCCGCTAGATGCTGGAGCACCTCATTGGGCGAGGCACCGTTGAGAATGCACGTGAGGGCATATGAGACCAAGAAGATTGCCGCAAGTCCTAGCGGAATGAGCACGATCATCGCCAATGTGCGCAGGCGCTGGCCCACGCGGCGACGACGCGCACGACGCTTGTCGAACGCGAGCTCCTGCGCATATGAATCTTGCTGTACGGAATAGGCCTCTGGTGCCGATTCGCACCCGGGCACGGCTGCAGGTACAGCAGCGGGCACGACGTTTTGCACGGGCGCCTGGTTGGCAACCCCTTGCATTTGCATCTCTATAAGCCGCCGCTGCTGCCGCAGCATGCGCTCGGCTTGTTGCTGTGGGGTCTCAAGAAACAGGTCCATGTTGGCCTCCAAAATCGGAGCGTTCGACGCTTACGACCAGCATCCCGCACCGCCATGACCGCGACAACGCAATCGCCGGCAATAGCCACAAAGTTTCTTTTGCTCAAAAGCTGTCGAAAAGCTCAACAACTCCCCTACCAGCACTTTCTCTGAGCTTTTTTCG
>DBFSAO010000004.1:0-5167 GCA_048500675.1 Collinsella sp. | reverse complement strand
ACCTGCTTGACGAGCGCCGGAGTCGACACGCGCAATTTTGCCGCCGCACGCGAGAAGCTTCCCAGCTCCGCGGCGGCCGATATGGCCTCAAGTCGTCGATCGTACACGTCAATCTCCCGTTTTCGCACCCGTGACCGCATGGTGCCACAGGGGGTTGTTTTCGCAGGTCACGCGCTCAATTGAGAATAGCCTGCATCGCACAGTATAAACCTACAGTTAACGCCATTCTAACAAATATGCAATTCACCTGCGCAAATGCAAAGCATACGATAACCAGCGGAAACCACGTGGGTCGGTTAATGGGAGCGGCCCACCGGGAGGCACAAGAAGGGAAGTTCCTATGAGCAATTGGCTTAAGCTCGAGGGCGATGTCTGCGCCGTGACTGGCGCGCTCGGCGGTATGGGCGCCGAGATTTGCCGCGAGTTCGCCCGCAATGGCGCCAACGTCGTCATGCTCGACCTGGACGAGGAGAAGGTCAAGGCCGCTGCCGCCGACCTAGCTGCCGAGTTTGGCATCCACGCCGAGGGTTACAAGATGAACGCCACCGACGAGGCCGAGGTTCAGGCCGCCGTCGACGCCACCATCGCCGCCTTCGGTCGCGTCGACGTCCTCGTCAACACCGCCGGCATCCTGCGCTTCGCCGCCATGGAGGACCTGCCGCTGAGCGACTGGGAGCAGGTGCTCAACGTCAATCTCACCGGTTACTTCATCACCTCGCAGCGCTTTGGTCGCGAGATGATCAAGGCCGGCCAGGGCCGCCTGGTGCACATCTCGACCGTCGCCAGCCACTCCCCCGAGACGTTCTCGGGCGTGTACAGCTCCACCAAGGCCGGCGTCAACATGATGTCCAAGATGCTCGCCGCCGAGTGGGGCCCCTACGGCGTCCGCTCCAACTGCGTCGAGCCCTGCTTCGTTAAGACCCCGATGTCGGCCAACTTCTACGCCGACCCCGAGGTCGAGAAGAGCCGCAGCCGCCTGATCGCCACGCGCCGCATCGGCGAGGTCAGCGATATCGCCAACGCCGTCATGTTCCTGGCGTCCACGCGCTCGGACTTTACCACCGGCGACGCCATCAAGGTCGACGGCGGCTTCTCCAACATGATGGGCGACCTCACCGCCAAGCCCGGCGGCCGTCGCGCCTATGCCGACAACTACCTTAAGGACAAGGGTGTCGATCTCTGGTCCGATGAGTCCGGCGTCGCCAAGCCGACTGACCAGTAAACCAACCTGACAGGGAGGCCCCGCGGACACGCCCGCTCCTCCCCCGTATCGATTAGAAAGAGTCCAATGGCTTCCACCAACTCCAACAAGGGTCGCGCCGTCGTGCTTTCCGCCGCGTGCGTCACCATGTTCTTCATCAGCTCCATCGCGCTATATTCCGTCGTGAGCAAGAATCTGCTCGCCGTCTACCCCGAGTGGTCGAGCGCCCTTACCTGGGCTTTCCCCGTCTTCCAGACCATCATGGCCGTGACGGGCATCTTCGCCGGCCGCATCTCCGACAAGATCGGTCCGCGCAACGTCGTGATCGCCGCCGCCGTGTGCTACGGCGTGGGCTGGTTCATGTCCGGCACCGTCACCGAGCCGTGGCAGTTCTACCTGTGGTTCTCGCTCGTCGCCGCCATCGGCAACGGCCTGGGCTACAACCCGGCGCTCACCACCGGCCAAAAGTGGTTCATCGACAAGAAGGGTCTCGCCTCCGGCATCACCCTGGCCGCTTCGACCGCCGGCCCCGCCGTGCTGTCCCCGGTGCTCGCCTCGCTGCTCATCCCGAGCCTGGGCATCTTTGGCGCCCTCAAGGCACTCGGCGTCATCTTCTTCGTGATGATTGCCGCCTCCGCCCTGTTCCTGAAGGCCCCCGAGGCCGGTTGGCTGCCCGAGGGCTTCGAGGCCCCCAAGGGCGGCGCGCATGCCGGCACCTTCGGCGACCTCACCCCGGGCGAGATGGTCAAGACCCCGCGCTTCTGGGTCCTCATCATCACCTTCGCCTTCGCCGCCACCGCGGGCACCCTGCTCGTCGGCAAGGTTGCCTCCATCGCCGCCGTCCAGCTCTTCGCCGACCCCACGAGCGCCGCGGCCGTCGCCCTCGGCGGTGTGGTGGTCTCCGTCAACACCTGCGCCAACCTGGTTGGCCGTCTGTCCTTTGGCCAGATCATCGACAAGCTCGGCGCCTACAAGTCGCTGCTCATCAGCCTTGTCGTCACCATCGTCGCCCTCGTCATCATGTCGATGAGCTTTACGCAGGCCATGTTCTTTGTGGCGCTCGCCCTGCTCGGCTTTAGCTTTGGCGCCCTGCTCGTCATCTACCCGCCGCTCACCGGTGGCGCCTTTGGTACCAGCAACATCGGCGTCAACTACGGCATCATGTTCCTGGGCTATGCCGCTTCCACCTGGATCAGCCAGCCCATCACCGCCGTGCTGTATCACGCCGAGGCCGGCAGCGCCGCCTACCAGCAGTCCTTCTACGGCGCCATCGTGATCGCCGCCATCGCCGTCGTGCTCACCGTCTACATGATGGTCTCCGACAGCAAGAAGAAGTCCGCTTAGTTTTGCTTGACGCGGCAAGGGCCATCCCCTTGCTGCGCTCCACCGCCACCAGCATTAAGGAGTCGAAATGTCTGAGCTCAATCCCGTCCGCATTGCCGTTATCGGCGCCGGCGCCATGGGCCGCAACCACATCCGCTTTGTCACCGAGGAGCCCGAGGCCGAGCTCGTCGCCATCGCTGACGCCTTTGAGGGCGCCCGCGCCACGGCCGAGGCCGCCGGCGTGCCGTTTTATACCGATCCCGCCCAGATGATGGACGAGGTCAAGCCCGAGGCCGTCATTATCGCCACCCCCAACAACCTGCACCTGGGCGTTGCCCGCGAGGCCATCAAGCGCAACATCGTGCCGCTGGTCGAAAAGCCGATCTCCAACGACCTCGAGGATGCCCAGGCCTTCGCCGCCGAGGCCGAGACCGCCGGCGTGCCCGTGCTCGTGGGTCAGCACCGTCGCCACAACCCCTTCGTCAACAAGGCCAAGGAGATCATCGAGTCCGGCGAGCTGGGCAAGCTCACCGTGTCGAGCTTCCACTATATGATCTATAAGAATGACGAGTACTTCGATGTCGAGTGGCGCCGCAAGAAGGGTGCCGGCCCGATCCTGGTCAACCTGGTGCACGACGTCGACCTGCTCCGCTACCTGCTGGGCGAGCCCGTTGCCGTCCAGGGCATGCAGTCCAGCGCCGCCCGCGGTTTTGAGACCGAGGACTCCGCCGTGGTCAACGTTCGTTTTGCCGATGGCGCGCTCGCAAGCATGACCATCTCCGACGCCACCGCCAGCCCCTGGAACTGGGAGGCAACCGCTCGCGAGGATCCGCAGTATCGCCCCTTCGACGCTGACGCCTACTTTATCGGCGGAACCTTGGGCGCCCTTTCGCTACCCCGCCTGCACCAGTTCTCCTACGACGGTGCCTCCAACTGGCACAAGCCGCTGCAGATGGAGATCCCGGCTGTGGACCCGGCGCTGCCGCACAAGATGCAGCTCAAGCACTTTGTGAAGGTCGTCCGCCGCGAGGCCGAGCCCGTCGTGACCCCCGCCGACAACGTCAAGACGCTCACGCTTCTCAACGCCATCAAGGAGGCCGCCGAGACCGGCCAGCTCGTCGAGCTGTAATGCCTTGAGAGCGGCCGTGGCAGAAACCCCATGCCGAGTCCCTCGGTCCGCCACAAATAAGCCCCTCTTCTTTGCCCTGCGAGCAGCCTCCTGCCCGCGGGGCATTTTGCTACGTTTCCAATGATTTTCTGAGACGGGGGGCCTTTTTGCACCTCGGCTTGATTCGTTCGCCACGAAATGTGCCTATCTACTACGTTTAACCAATCACCCTCATCCATACCGAATTTCGCGAAATAAAAACCGCAGGTAAACGGCTTGCGCATTTTCGGAAAACCGGGGGATGGTCGACCCACACGGTTCAAACGTAGTAGATAGGCCGCTTTCGTGGTTCCGCGCCAAAACAGTCTTTTTTGGGCGAAGTGGCAGGTGGTATCCTTGGTAGCTCTGTGCTGCAAACGCACCTTAAACGCAAGGAGTCCCATGGATCTTATCGCCCAGCTCGCCCGCGAGCTCAACCTTAAGGCCGCCAACATCGAGGCGGCCGTCAAGCTCATCGACGAGGGCAACACCATTCCCTTTATCTCGCGCTACCGCAAGGAAGCAACGGGCGGCATGGACGACGTCGCTCTGCGCGCACTCGACGAGCGCCTGTCCTACCTGCGCAATCTTGAGCAGCGTAAAGAGGACGTCATCCTGCTCATCGACGCCCAGGGCAAACTCACGCCCGAGCTCGAGCAGCAGATTCGCGAGGCCACGCAGCTCCAGCGTGTCGAGGACCTCTACAAGCCCTACCGAAAAAAGCGCATGACCCGCGCGCAGAAGGCCCGCGAAGCCGGCCTGGAGCCGCTTGCTAACATGATCATCATGCAGGCATCCGCCAAGGGCAGCGCGCTCGACGCCGCCGCGGCATACGTCAACGAGGAAGCCGGCTTCGACACGCCCGAGAAGGCGCTTGCCGGCGCAGCGGACATCGTGGCTGAGACGGTAGCCGAGGACCCCGAGAACGTCGCCGACCTGCGCGCCTTTACGCAAAACACCGCCGATATCGTCGTCGAGGCCACCGATCCCACCGAGAAGACTCCCTACGAGCCGTACTACAGCTATGACGAGCCACTGCGCCGTATACCCAACCACCGCGTGCTGGCTATCGACCGCGGTGAGCGCGAGGGCAAGCTCCGTGTGCGCGTGAACGTCGACGGCGCTGCCGCCACGGCACGCCTCGGCAGCCGTTGGCCCCGACGCCAGGGCGCGTTTGCTCCCATCTTCGATGCCGCCATCGCTGATGGTTACAAGCGCCTCATGGCCCCCTCACTGGAGCGCGAGGCCCGCGCCAAACTCACCGTTCGCGCCCAGACCGAGGCCATCAACGTCTTTGCCAAGAATCTCGAGGGCTTGCTCTCGGCGCGCCCCGTGCGTGGCGCCCGCGTGCTCGCGCTCGACCCGGGCTACCGCACCGGCTGCAAGGTCGCCGTCATGGACGAGACCGGCAAGCTGCTCGACCACGGCGTGGTCTACCCCACCAAGCCGCGCCACGACGTCGCCGGCACCAAGCGCGAGCTCGCCCGCCTCGTCAA
>DBFSAO010000039.1:0-8710 GCA_048500675.1 Collinsella sp. | reverse complement strand
GTGCCTCGTGAGCCTTCCGTAGGCCCTCGGGACCGCCCTCGCGGAGCCCTTTCTCTTCTTTCCGGACATGCCGTCCTCCGATCTCCCGGGGCCGGCCGATCCGGCCCTCAGGGTATCGGGTTCCCACATTCATCCGCACATGTGCGGATGAATGTGGGAGGTGTTCGGATAAAGTCGATAATCAAGGTCCCTCCGGCAAACAGGGGTAGCTAAAATAGCCCCGTCCCAAAATGACTAGCTTGCGGCTATACTGGTGCGCGGTCGTTTGCGAGCTCACGCGGCGACCCTTGGTAACCCGACTTCCCGCGCCGTATCCGTAACGGCGCTCCCGGGGGAAGCGGATATACGCAAAGGAGTTCTATATGAGCAATCCCTCGAACCGTGCTTCGATGCGCGGGCAACTCACGCTGCGCGGCGTCGTCATCGGCGTCCTTGGCTGCGTGATCATCACGGCAAGCTCGGCCTATACCGCCCTCAAGATGGGCGCCCTCCCCTGGCCGATCATTTTCGCTGCCGTCATTTCGCTGTTCTTCCTGAAGCTCATGGGCAACGCCAGTCTCAACGAGGCCAACGTCACCCACACCATCATGTCCGCGGGCGCCATGGTCGCCGGCGGTCTGGCGTTTACCATCCCGGGCGCCTGGATGCTGGGCTATGCCGACCAGATCAGCTGGCTCGACATGTTTATCGTGGCGCTCGCCGGCACCGTCTTGGGCCTTCTGGCGACAGCGCTCATCCACCGTCACTTTATCGTGGACGCCGCGCTGGAGTTCCCCACCGGCAACGCCGCAGCTCAGACCCTGCGTGCTACCGAGGCCGGCGGCAAGACCGGCAAGCAGCTCTTTGGCTCCATGGCCATCGCAGGCATCTACAGCGTGCTTCGCGACGCTCTGGGCGTGGTGCCCAGCATGCTGTGCACGCTCAATATCCCCGGTGTGACCTTTGCCATCTACAACTCGCCCATGTTGCTGTCCATCGGCTTTTTGGTGGGCTTCGCCCCCGTCGCGTTCTGGTTTGCCGGCGCGCTGCTGGGCAACTTTGGCATCATCGTGGGTGGCACCGCTGCCGGTCTGTTCGATGTTGTGACTGCGCAGGGCATTGTTAAGTCCCTGGGCATGGGCCTCATGATGGGCTTTGGCGTCGCCGTCGTCCTCAAGGACATCCTGCCGCAGGTCGCCGGCATCGTCCGCGGTCTTGCCACCGACAGCTCCACCGACACCGACGAGCAATCGCTCATCTCGGGCTCCCTTAAGCTCGACGCCGGCATCATCGGCCTGGGCGCTGCCGCCATCGCCGTGATCATCGCCATCGTGCTTGACCTTGGCCCCGTTCCGGCCGTCATCGTCACGCTGTTCACCTTTGTCACCACCATCATGAGCGCACAGAGCTGCGGCCAGACGGGCATCGACCCCATGGAGATCTTTGGCCTCATCGTTATGCTCATCGTGGCTGCCTTCGCACAGATCGCTCAGGTCAAGCTGTTCTTTATCGCCGGCATCGTTGCCGTGGCGTGCGGCCTTGCGGGCGACGTCATGAACGACTTTAAGGCCGGCGCCGTGCTGGGCACCAACTCGCGTGCGCAGTGGATCGGCCAAGCCATTGGCGGCATCGTGGGCGCCCTGGTCGCCGCAGCCGTCATGGTCGCGCTCGTCACCGCCTATGGTCCGGACGCCTTTGGCCCCGACAAGAGCTTTGTGGCCGCGCAGGCAAGTGTGGTCGCCACCATGGTCTCGGGCATCCCGAGCGTGCCGTGGTTCGTTGGCGGCTTTATCGCCGGCATCGTCATGTACTGGCTCGGCATTCCGGCCATGATGATCGGCCTGGGCGTGTACCTGCCGTTCTACATGTCACTCACGGCATTCCTGGGCTCCTGCGTCAAGCTCGCCTACGACAAGTGGTCCGCCCACCGCGACGCCACCGCTGGTCTTTCTGACGAGGAGAGGGCTGCCAAGGACGCCGCCTTCCAGGAGCAGGGCCTGGTTGTCGCCAGCGGCCTGCTCGGCGGCGAGTCCATCGTCGGCGTTATCCTGGCGTTTGTCTCCGTGGGCTTAAGCCTGCTGGGCTAAGCTGAGCAGCCGCTCGACAGCAACCATATTGCCTACGATTTGCCCGGTCGGTAGCTTTCGCGGCTGCCGACCGGGCTTTTTGATATCGAAACAAAGAAAGGCCGGCGCGCTGCGTTTAACAGCGCGCCGGCCTTATCGGTTTAGCTATCGAAGCGTTCCTGCTATGAACCGAAGTTCGTTGCAGAATCTACGCCCGGATCACTACATGTGCTTGCGACGACGATCGCCCAGCGTCACGCCCGCGGCCACGAGCGTAATACCGCCGATAACGAAGACCTCGCCCGCAAGCGCGGAGGTATCACCGGTCTGGGCGAGCGCAGCGTCCGCAGCCTTCTTCTTGGCGACAGGAGCCTTTGCAGCAGCCTGCGCAACCTGAGCCTTGGCCTGCGGCTCAGCCTTGGGATGATACTTGTCGTACTCGGCCTGCGCGGCAGCCAGGGCATCCTTGGCATCGTTAAGCTCGGCAAGCGCGGCGGCATAGGCGTCGTTGGCATCGGACAGCTTGGCATCGGCATCGCTCAGAGCAGCCTTGAGACCAGCGGCAGCATCGACGGCGGCCTTATAGCGAGCGTAGGCAGCGTTAAGCTTGACCAGCTTCTCGTTGCCCGTCGTGCCCGCGGCAAGGGATGCCTTGTGGTCGACAGCCTCAAGATCGGCCTTGAGCGCCTCGTCGCTGGCAAGCTCGGCCTTGGCCTTGACGATCTCGAGGTTCGCATCGACGACGGCTTCGTTGGCGGCCTCGAGCTGCTTCTGGGCATCGGCGACACTGGCCACGGCAGCGTCATAGGCGGTCTTGGCGTCGTCGACCGCCTTCTGGGCGCCGGCGAAGCGCTCGAAGGCCTTGTTTGCGCCGGCCAGCTCGCCCTCGGCGGCCTTGGCCTTCGCCTGTGCGTCGGACAGAGCCTGCGTCTTGGCGGCAACTGCCTGCTTGGCGTCCGAAAGAGTGGTCGCGGCCTGGACATCTGCGGCCTGGGCCTTGTCTACACCAGCCTGGGCAGTGTCGTCGGCCTTCTTGGCATCGTTAAGCGTGCCCTGCTTGTTCGCAAGATCCGTCTTGGCGGCATCGCACTTGGCGGCAAGGTCCTTGACCGAAGCGGTAGCGTTGTCATACGCCTCGTTGGCCTGATCGGACTTTACCTTGGCGGCGTCGCGGGCGCTGCGAGCCTTCGCCTTGTGAGCAGCGGCCTCGGCTGCCTTCGTCTTGCTGTCAGCAAGCGTGGCGTTTGCCTTATCGAGAGCTGCCTGGGCAGTAGCGGCCTCGCCCTTGGCGGCGTCGAGCTTGGTCTGGGGCGTCTTGACGTCGACACCCTTGAGTTTGGCTTCGGCGGCGTCGTATGCCGTCTTCGCGGCGGCGGTGCTGGATTTAGCCTTCTCGTACTCGCCCTTGGCGGTGTTCATGTTCGTGTCGGCCGCGGTATAGGCATCGCGAGCGCTTTCTTGCTTATCCAATGCGTTAGAATAAGCCGTTCCAGCAGTCCCGAAGTTCTTCTGCGCCTCTGCCAGCTTATTCTGAAGCTGCTTTAGCTGCTCCTTCTGCTCCTGCGTGCCGCCTGCATTGTAGGCGGATTCGATGTAGTCGTTGACGAGCTTCTTGAACTCGGAGACAGTGAAATCCTTCTGCCCCGTGCTCCCGCTATAGTCGAAAACGGTTACCTCGGAATCGGTATTCTTACCGCTACCGGTCGCGATGCCGATAGCCTTCGCGCCGGCATCGATGATGTTTAGATAGTGCCCGCACTCATGGTAGATGCTGTTGTAGTGCTGGTAGATATAGTAGGAATCATATCGATGGCTTCCAAGTGCGTCACCATACTGCTCGACGTACTTATCGAACGCCTTTTTCTCCTGGGTGTAGAGACCGGTATATGGCCAGCCAAGCGTATCCTCGGTCTCGCCTCCGGTGTATGCCCCGCCGCCGCCTGCAAGGTTCTCACCTTGATCGAAATAGCAGTTCGAGTGCCCCCAGATGTTCGATGAATATGATGTATTGAGGGCGGCTGCCGCAGTCATGCGGAGGCTGACGCTAAGCTCAGACTGACCGTTCGCCTTGCGGAGGTTGTTCTGGGTATCGAGATAGGTCAGGGCGTTACGCATCTGCTCCAAGGAGAGCGGATTGGTGTCGCGAGACATGTCCTGATCGACGTAACTATCATACCAGCTCTGTTTATCTGTCGTCCCCATGAGCATCGACGCGGCAGTGCTCGCATTCGACTTCTGCGTGGCTGTGAACTGGCTGCCGCCAATGATGTAGTTCAAGAAGCCGAACATACCCTGGTTGATGACATTCTGGTCTACGGTCATGTGCGACTTGAGGTCGGCAATCTGCTGGTTGAGCTTCTCGACCTCGGCGTTTGCGGCGTCGTATGCATTGTGTGCGTCGGTTACTTCAGCACGAGCCTGATCGAACTCGTTGCTCTTCTGCTGGCGGACCTCGACGAGTCGGTCGTACTCCGCCTTCTTGTCGGCTTCGGTCTGCTGGGCCTGCTCGTATGCCGACTTCGCGGTGTCACGCTTACTGGCCGCGTCCTTGTACTCCTTGTTTGCCGCATCGTATGCAGACTGGGCAGATGCCACGGCAGCGTTGGCGGCGTTGGCCTTCTCCTGCGCGGCGGTGGCGGTATTCTGGGCCGCCTGCAGGTTCGCTTGGGCGGTAGCGTCGGCATCCGTCGCGGCATTGAGCTCCGCCTGCGCGGTCTTAAGCTCACCAGCGGCGGCCTTCTCGGCGGCCTCAAGCGCACTCAGGTCAACACCCGTACCCGAGACGGCAGCATCGAGCGCGTCCTGCGCCTGGTTGAACTTCTGCTGGGCGTTATCGCGCGCGGTGGTTGCGGCTGCGAGAGCAGCAGCAGTCTCCTGCTTCTTGGCCTGGGCAGTCGTCAAAGCTGCCTCGGTATTCTGCTTTTCCTGCTGGGCACTGGCCTCGGCAGCCTTGGCCTGGTCCAGATTGGCCTGTGCAGTAGTAACGGCCTTATTGGCGTCATCGAGCTTTGCCTGCGCGTCCTCGACGGCCTTCTTGGCGGCCTCGTACTCGTCCATACCCATGGCCTCGAGCTTGGCCTGGGCATCGTCGAGGGCCTTCTTGGCCTCATCCTGCTTTGCCTTGGCGTCCTTGAGCGCCTGGGTCTTGTCCTCGACACTCTTGTTGGCTTGATCGAGCTGATCGTTCAGGTCGCCCAGCTTCTTCTGCTGCTGCTCGGTCTTTTCGACGGCGGCTTTGAGCTCGTCAATCTTCTCCTGGAGCGCGGCAACTTCTGCTGCGTTCTGCTCGATTTCGTTGTCGCTCACAGCCTGCGAGGCCTGATTCTTTTGCTGCTGCGCCTGCTTTTGAGACTGGCCCGCCGCGTCGGCCTTCTTCTGGGCGGCATCGTAGGCGGCCTGAGCGTCCTTGAGCTGCTTTGCCGACTCCTCGGCCAGCTGGGCAGCTGTCTTTGCGACCGCTTGGTTACCGGCGACAACGGTGTTCTCTACAGAACTACCCCCCCCCTGAACAGAATCGCCGTTATCGGTTGACGGTGCCGCGATTGCCGCCAGCGGCGACATGAGCGGCTGAGCGATGAGGCCCGCCGTCAAAACGGTTGCGACGGCGCGGTTAGCAACGCCCTTGACGTTGACGGCCTTAGCCCGAGGCTCAAAGTGTTGTGGACTGTAGTTTGCCATGGCTTTCTCCCTTTGACACGGATGTATCCATACGCTTCAAAATGTAGGAGCTGTTTTTTGAATTCTGTTGCGCAACATTGGTCACCAGCGGATTTTTTGAAATTCGCGCTCTCGTGCTTCACAATTTCGTCACATATGTAGGAGCTGGTGCATCATATTCTTGCGGGATGGAATTGAGTCTGTGATTTGCATTTGCTCCCGCGTCATCCGCCCTATCGGATTTCGCATCCAACTAGCACCCTGCCCGCCACGGTGTAGAGTAAGGGCGACGGGCGCGTTGCGCGGCCCGTGCCAGAACGAGGTGGACATGAAACTCGACAAACAACAGATCAAGCGACTACGCGAACGCCATCACCGGCGCCACGGCATCCGCCCCGCCCATAGTGAGGCTGCCGAGCAGGCTGGTCGCTTTTTAAAGCGCGCATTCAACATTCGCGAGGGTCGCGCGCCCTACCACGTAATCCGTAAGCGCTTTGTAAACGGGGCGCGCCTGACCGGCTCTCACCTGTGCATCCTCATCATCGCCATGCTCATCGCAAGCATCGGCCTCGATATCGACTCGGACATCGCCATCGTGGGCGCCATGCTCATCTGCCCGCTCATGGGCTCGGTTCTTGCCATGGCATACGGCATCGCCACGCTCGACCGCGAGATTACCGTCGAAGCCGTCGCCAGCCTTGCGCTGCAAATGGCCTTTTGCCTGGTCACCTCCACGTTGTACTTTAAGCTCTCGCCCCTTGGCGCCACCACAGCCGCCATTATCGACAACTCGACGCCCACCGTGTGGGACCTTGCCGTCGCGCTCGCCGGCGGCTTTGCGGGCGGCCTAGGCAACTCACGCGACCAGGAGCCCGCAACGCTCATCGCCGGCGTGGCCGTGGCGACCGCACTCATGCCGCCCCTGTGCGCGGCGGGCTACGGCATCGCCATCGCAAGCGGGTCGCTATTTCTCTCGGCGCTCTACGAGTTTGGCATCAACGTCGTCTTTATCGCGCTGGCGGCCGAAACCGTATTGCTTCTATTGCGCGTGCCGCTCAAGCGCGACCTCAACGGCGACGGCATTGTGACTGCCGAGGAAAATGCCGAGGTCGACGAGCTGTCACGCAAGGTGCGCCGCCGCATTATTGTGGGCACGGTGATCTTTGCCATCCCCTGCATCGTTATGACGGCGGGTTCCATTGGCTCGGCGCAGGCCGGCGTGCAGGACGGCTACGGCGTCACCGAGACCACGCGCGAGCTTGCCGCGGTGCTGCCAGGCTTTAAGGATTACACCGTCGCCGTCGAGACCTCGGCTGCCGAGGGCGAGGAAGAGGGCATCGTCGAGCGCGAGGTTGTCGCCCATGTGACAACGAGCGAGGCGCTCGGGGCGCACGACCGCCACGTCGCCCGCAAGCTCATCGACCTCAACGTGTCCGAGCTCGATCGCGTGGAATTTGACGTAAAGTGATGCGGAGCGCAGCGCTACAGCTCGTACTTGTACACGCGGTAGATGTACTTCTCGGCTTCCATCTCGTATGTAGCGATGAGCAGTCCATAGCGATCGTACTCGGCAAAGGTCTTGGCCATGCCCGATGCCACGAGCATGCTATTCGAATCGCCGACGCGCTGCGCGCTGCTCACGTAGCCCGAAAACGGCACTGCGGTCTGGTCCACAAGCTCGTAGGTGCGCGCGGTCTCGTCCACCGTAAAGATTCGCCCAAACGAATGCGTTCCCTTGCTGTAGTCGGTCACCACCGCGGCGCCCAGCTGACCCCAGTCGAACTTGGGATAGCTCTCGGCCGTACCAAAGTTGTTGTCGTACAGCAGCACCTGGTAGCGACCGGTCGTTGCCGTGTCAGAACTCGGCAGATACGTCACGCTGTGCTGGCCCGCGTTGAGCGAAAAATCGCCTTGGGCCTGCAGCAATTTGCCCTCAAAGCCCGAGCCAGCCCAAAAATCGGGCAAGCCCACGGAAGGCTGTAGCAAGGTCATTTGCGCAACATATGTCCAGCAAAAAACGGGTGGTAGCCGGTATGGCTACCACCCGTTTGTCTCATATCTAGCCCAAAGCAGGCCAGTTACTTCTTAATGCCGCGTCCCAGACGCTCGGCGACCGATGCAACGGCCTCTTCGCTGGCCGGCCCGCAGCTCACGCAGCCGTCATGGGCACGCATCTGGCCGGTGACCTCGTCCATCGCGAGCGGTGCCACCTTCTCGAGCTTAAAGCCCTTGCCGGCGCGCATGTTCTCCTTGGCCACGCTAATCATGAGCTTGATGCGGTTGAGCTGGTTGACCTCGGACGCACCGGGGTCGTAGTCCACCGCGACGATGTTGCTCTCGGGATGCTGGCGGCGCAGCTCCTTGATCACGGCCTTGCCCACCACGTGGTTAGGCAGGCACGCGAAGGGCTGCGTGCAGATGATGTTGGGCGCGCCGTGGTCGATCAGGTCGAGCATCTCGGCCGTGAGCAGCCAGCCCTCGCCCATGTTGTTGCACACCGAAAGCACCGTGCGGGCCTTGTCGGCCATGGTGCCGATGCGCTCGGGCGCCTCAAAGCGGCGGGACTTCTCGAGCATCTCCTCCACCGGCGTACGCATCCAGTCCACCAGCTTAATGAGCGCCTGCATGCCCGCGCGCGAAGTGGCAGAGCTTCCCAGCTCGTCCTTCTGCAGCTCGGCGTTGCTCATGGAGTACAGGAAGAAGTCGAGCAGGCCCGGCACCACGGCCTCGCAGCCCTCGCGCTCGATGACATCGACCACGTGGTTGTTGGCTGTGGGGTGGAACTTGACCAAGATCTCACCGACCACGCCCACGCGCGGCTTGGTACCCTCGCCCACGAGCGGCATAGTATCGAACGCGCGGATGGCCTCGCGGCACAGCTTGGTGTAGTTGTGGCGGTTGAACTTGGGCGCCAGCTTGCGGGCGCGCGCCATGTACTCCTCGTAGAGTGCGTTGGCGGCACCGGGCGTGGCCTCGTACGGGCGGCAGCGATAGAGCATCTGCATCAT
>DBFSAO010000038.1:0-4793 GCA_048500675.1 Collinsella sp. | reverse complement strand
GTTCACGATTGAGATTCTGTAATTCCGTTTTGTCGACTCGTATCGCGAGGCACAAGGAGCCTGCGAGATAAGGAGCTAAAAATGATCCTCACCGTTACGATGAACCCGTCTGTCGATACGCGCTATCAGCTCGATGAGCTCGTTATCGACGACGTCAACCGTGTGACGCCCGAAAAGACCGCCGGCGGCAAGGGCCTTAACGTAGCCCGCGTCCTTGGTCAGTTGGGCGACGATGTTGTGGCAACCGGCCTGCTTGGTGGCCATATGGGCGCCTATATGGCCGAGCTCATGGACGCCAACGGTATTAACAACGACTTTGTGCCCATCAAGGGCGAGACCCGCATCTGCCTCAATATCCTTCATGCCGGCAACCAGACCGAGCTGCTCGAGAGCGGCCCGACAATTGCCCCTGAGGAGCTCGATGCCTTTACCGCCAAGTTTACCGAGCTTGCGAGCAAGGCCGACGTCGTCACCATCTCGGGTTCGCTGCCCCGCGGTGTCGAGGCAGACTACTATGCCAAGATCACGGGCATTGCCGAGAACGCCGGCGCCAAGGTGCTGCTCGATACCTCGGGTGCTTCGCTCGAGGCGGCGCTCAAGTCCGAGGTCAAGCCCGAGCTTGTCAAGCCTAACCTGACCGAGATCAACGGCCTTCTGGGCACGAGCTTTACCACCGACGATGTGGACGAGCTCCGCGCCGCGCTCGCCTCTGATGCCCGCTTCTCCGATATCCCCTGGGTCGTCGTGTCCATGGGTGCCGCCGGCTCCGTGGGCTTCCATAACGGCCGTGCGTTCCGCGCAAAGACGCCCGATATCCCTGCCGTTAACGCCACGGGCTCTGGTGACTCCACTATCGCAGGCTTCGCGCATGCCATCGCTGCTGGCGCAGACGACGAGACGGTGCTGCGTACCGCCAATACCTGCGGCAAGCTCAACGCCATGGATCCCATGACCGGCCATCTGGTCATGGACCGTTGGGACGAGGTCTACAACGGCGTTGTCGTGACCGAGCTGTAAGAGCTTGGGTGACGGCCTCGGCATCGCTTGCTAGCTCATGTCGACGACAAGTGCGGTAGCATTATGCCGGGGCGCGACGCCGAGTTTGTCGTGTTCAATCCCGACCTTACCCTGGTCGAGGCGTATGTGGGTGGCAACAGCGTCGGTAACGCGTTTGCCGAGTAGCCGCCAAAGAAGCGATCCGAAAGGGGATTTAGATGATTTACGGTGCATTGGGCGATATCGAGGAGTATCGCGGAATGCTCAAGGGCCTCGACGTGCTGATCGACTGGCTCGAGGAGAACGACCCGGCGCAGCTCGAGGTCGGCAGCCATCCGATTCTGGGCGACAAGGTCTATGCGAACGTCATGGCTCCCACGACGCGTCCCGAGGCAGAGGCTCACTATGAGACGCATCAGCGCTATCATGACCTGCAGATCGACGTCGAGGGTCGCGAGGCCTTTAAGGTTGCCACGGGCAGCCTGACGCTGGTTCAGGAGTTTGACGAGAAGGACGACTACGACCTGGTCGATTCCGACGCTTCGATCGCCGGCGATCTCGCTGACGACAAGTTTGCGCTGTTTGTTGCCGGCGAGCCTCACATGCCCACGCTCGAGTTCCCGGGCGATGGCGCACAGCCGGTCAAGAAGATCTGCTTTAAGCTGCTTGCAGACGCTTACTGGGAGGAGTAACGCACTGCTCGGCTGAGCTGCTCGTCTGATGACGTGATTCCATTGAGGAGCGCGCTTGAGCCCCGTTAATTGCGGTTCCCTTGGGGATTGCGGTTGGCGGGGCTTTTTTGTTGAGTAGGGGAGTTGCCGGCGGCGTTTTGCTTGGATTTATTTGCGAAGAACATCGGCTAGCCGCAGGATTGAAATCATCGACCGATAAGTGAGTTCCACTTTTTCGCCCGCAAGCAGTCGTTTCGAGCCAATCTCATCTAGCCCCACAAGCCGAGAAAACAGCGGGCCGCTCATCGTGCCATCGTCAATTGATTCCCTTATGGTCTTCAAAACGTCCGTATCATGAAGCGATGCCGAGCTGTAGGGGGCAACACGAGCGGAACTCTCAATTAACGACGAGACAAAAGGATGGAGATGCTTTGGACATAGTCCATCAAACACCACATCCCCATTGTCGTTCGAGCCGACCAGGCGCCAAGTATAATGATCGACCCAGTCATCTCCGTCATATATGGCGTCCATGAGCAACTTCCCGTCTAGAGAGAGAAACCTATTTGGACATCGGGGCGCAAGACCACAATCCATATCGGGCCTGCAGCAGCTCCAACCCAACGCACCACATAGGTTCCCTTTCGTACATGTGTATCAATCTGCCCCGAAATGCCGGTGAATGCAATTCCAGACCCGTTTGTCGGATAGCAATCGACGTATTTTTGTTTTCCGCTCACAACCTTGTATAGATATATCGTTCCAGCAAAAGAGAAGGTATCGTGACTATTTTAGATCTATATGGCCAATTCGAGCCCTCGCCATGGCAATTGTTGCAGCTGGGTTTCTTTTCATTAAAATTTCACTTTGGTAAATCCCCGCCCCTAAGCATTAAACCCGAAGTCCACCGAGTGGGCGAATTCCGGCGGATGTGCGCCTGAAATCGGTAACAAAAAAGCCGCCCAAAGGCGGCTATCTTGTGCAATGGAGCCAGCGACCGGGCTCGAACCGGTGACCCCCGCTTTACGAGAGCGGTGCTCTACCAACTGAGCTACGCTGGCGGCCATGTGATGGCGCAACTGAGGCGTCAACGGCTGTTTATGATACGGGACATCGCAAATCCGCGCAAGTGTTCTGACGGCTTTTCTCACTTTAAATGCACTAATATTGGAGACGCGATGTCTTGCTCTTACGGGTCTCAAACAGAATGGGGCAGCGATGACTCAACCCAAGATTCTTCTCGCACGCATCGACGACCGTTTCATTTACGGACAAGACGTTGAGCTGTGGAACGAAGCCGTGGGTTCCAACCTTGTCCTAATCGTCAACGATGAGATCGCGGCAGATTCGCGCCAATGGGCACCCATGAGGGTGGCGGCGCCAGAAGGCGTTTGGACGCGGTTTTTCTCGGTGCAAAGGACCATCGACGTCATTCATACCGCAACGCCTCGCCAATTGATTCTGATCATGGTGGCCTCACCCTCCGATGCGCTCGCGCTGGTTAAGGGCGGTGTGCCGATCACCAAGATCAGCATTGGTCATATGCAGGCAGGGGAGGGCAAGCGTCCCGCAACGCCCGCAGTTGCCGTAGACGACACAGACGTCGCTGTTCTCAGAGAGCTGCAAAAGCTCGGCATAGAACTAGAAATCCGCTATCTCCCCAGTTCCGCCCCCGACCCCATCGGCAATCTGTTCAACTGATCCCTTGGGGACGGAGGAAAACGGATCATTTTGCCTTCGTAGGGGATCTGTGTGGCGCTGTCCGCCAAAACTATGCCGGTTTACTACGATGAATTGCTTATCGCCGAGCATGCCAAACTTGCAGAGAATAAAACCGCAGGTAGACGAGTTGCTAATTTTTTATAAACCAGCGCGTGGTCGGACATAGTGGGTTCATCGTAGTAATTCGGCATAGTTTTGTTATGTCACCAATTCGGTGGCATCGAAAAGAAGGATTTAGGCATGAAGCAGCGCCCGTTGGCGGTGGTGCCGGCGGGCGTTGCTGTGCGAGATGTCGCGTTGTGGGCCTAGTGCCTCATAAAGTGGTATTCGATCATATTGCTGTAGGGGTGACCCGGACCCACAATGCCCTGCGGGAACAGCGGCTGGTGCGGCGTGTCGGGGTACATCTCGGCCTCGAGGGCAAAGCCGGCGCCCCAGCCATAGTTGGCATCGTCCTTGGCGTGCTCGTCGCCCAGCCAGTTGCCGGTGTAGAGTTGCACGCCCGGGGCGGTGGTGTAGTAGTCCAGCTCACGACCGGTCCACATCTCCTCGACATGTAGGGCGCGACGCAGGTTGCGGCCGTACTGATAGCCATCGATGCACAGGCAGTGATCGTAGCCACGGGCCTGCTTAATCTGCGGGTCGTCGGCCTCCATGCCGGGTGCGACGGGGCGCAGCTCGCGAAAGTCAAACGGTGTTCCCTCGACCGGAGCGATTTCGCCGGTGGGGATGTTCTGCTCGTTAATGGGCAAGTAGTGGGCAGCGTTGGCGATAAAGAAGTGCTCACAGTCCATGCCGGCGTTATGGCCGGCAAGGTTAAAGTACGTGTGGTTGGTCATGGACACGTAGGTGGCGCGGTCGCTCTCGCAACCATACTCGATGCGAAAGACGCCGGTGCGTGTAACGGTAAACACGGCCGTCAAGGTGCGGTTGCCGGGAAGGCCCAGTTCGCCATCCTCAAGCGAGGTGGTCATGCGCACGGCGTTATGGGCCTCGTCGAGCTCAACGTCCCACACGCGTTTATGCAGACCGTGCTCAAGATCGCTGTGCAGGTTGTTGGCGCCTTCGTTGGCCGGCATATGCCAGTCCGTACCGTCGATGGTGATCGTGGCGCCCGCGGTGCGGTTGGCCACAGGCCCGATGGTCGCGCCAAAGCAGGCGGGGTTGTCAAAGTAATCCTCGAGCTTATCGAAGCCCAGCACCACATCGCGCACGTTGCCGGGAATGTCGGGCACGTCGATACCAAGCACGGTGGCGCCATAGTCCATAATGCGAACGCAGATCTCGGGCCCGTTGAGGGTGTAACGATGAACGGGGGTACCGCACGGCGCGGTGCCGAAAAGCTCGGAAGTGATCATTTGGTTCCTAACATCGAGGTATTTCCGACAAACTGTAGCGCGAACA
>DBFSAO010000037.1:0-2691 GCA_048500675.1 Collinsella sp. | reverse complement strand
GCGGGGTCGCCGACGCCGGCGAGCGGGCCCATCATACCGACCTTGACGCCCTGAATGGCGACGTCGTCAATCGGAGCACCGTTGGCGCGCTCCTCCTCGAGAGCGAGGGTAACGCCAATGACGGGGGCGGAAACATAAGGGTGGGTGTTATAGAACTCCAGGTGGCGCTTAAGAGCGGCAATCTGGTCATCCTTGCTGGTGTAGAGCTTCTTGATCGCAGGGATCATTGCGAAGCACCAGCCGCCGTTCTGCATACGCTCGTAGTTCCACGAGCCCTGAAGGAACTGATGACGGAAGCAAACCTTCTTGCGGTCAGCCTTGGTGAGCTGAATCTTGTTCTCTGCCATATGTATCACTCCCCTCCTACTCGTAATCGTTCAGAATGTCGCCGAGCGGGTCGCCGGAGCCACCGCCCATGCCGCCACCCTGCTTGGCCAGATCCTTAAGGCCAAGGTAGATGAGGGCAAGGGAGATGCCGATGAGGCCAAGGGCGATCAGCGTGAGCTGAGGGATGGCAGCAAGGACAAAGCCGAGGATGAAGAACGGCCAGGTCTCCTTGGTGGCCATCATGTTGATGACCATGGCGTAACCGACGGAAGCGACCATGCCGCCGCCGACAGCCATGCCGCCGGACAGCCAGTCGGGCATAGCGTTAAGCGCGTTGGTAACAGCCTCGGCCGGGATGATGCACAGAAGCACTGCCGGGATGGCGATACGAAGGCCCTGCATGAGGATAGCAGCGTACTGCCAGCGCTCGATGCCGGCGAAGTCGCCCTTCTCGGCGCAACCGTCCATGGCGTGAGCGATAGCGGTAGCCAGGGTACGGCAGATCATGGTCAGGAACAGGCCAGCGACCGACAGCGGAACGGCGACGGCGATGGCGGCGGTAACAGCCTTGGCCGAATCGGTGGCGCCGCCGTTGAGGGCGAGCACCATGATGATCGAAGAAGCGACCGAGGCCAGAGCGGCGTCAGGCGCGACGGCGGCGCCGACGTTAGCCCAGCCAAGGGCCATCATCTGGAGCGAACCGCCCAGGAGGATGCCCTCCTGAAGGTGACCGGTTACGAGACCGATAAGCGTGCACGCCACGAGCGGCTGATGGAACTGGAACTCATCCAGAATGCCTTCCATACCGGCAAGCAACGCGACAATCGCAACAAGCAGAATAGTGATTGCAGACATGTATCGGACCCTCCTTTACTATGCTTGAGCGGCCAGTTCGGCCTTAGCTTTCTTCAACATGGCGTCGAGATCCTCGGAGGAATCCGAAGGAACCTTGCGGACCTCGAACTTGACGCCCTTGGCCTTGAGAGCCTCGAGAGTCTTAACGTCGTCATCGCCCATGGCGACGGCGTTGGTGACGACGACCTTGCCCTTGGAGTGAGCCATGGAACCGATGTTGGCTTCCTTGATGTCGACGCCGGCCTCGATGGCCTTGAGCAGATCCTGCGGGTTCTCGAAGAGCAGCATGGCCTTGGTGTCACCAAAGCGCGTGTCCTTGACGACCTCGGCCATCTTCTTGATGGGCACGACGTTGGCATGGACTCCCGGAGGGGCAGCCTGCTCGATCATGGTCTTGCGGAGCTCGTCGTGAGCAACGCCGTCGGAAACCACGATGATGCGGTTGGGGTTGATCTGCTTGGTCCAAGTGGTGGCCACCTGACCATGAAGCAGACGGGTGTCGATACGGACGTGGGCGATCTTGATGTGCCCGTCGCCGATGACCGTTCCCGGAGGGATGGCGCCTGCAGGAGCAGCGGCGGCCGCAGCCGGCTTCTTCTCCTCGGGCTCCAGAGACTCGGGCTTGACGCGCACGCCAGCCTTAGCCTCAGTCACGAGATGTTTTGCGATCGCATGTGCAGTGTTCTTTGCGTCAAAGCGCTGCGAATATGCCTCGATGAGCATAGGCAGGTTGACACCGGTGACGATAGCCCAGGAATCGTGGCCCTCGATGAGCCCGCTGATCTGGTTGAACGGCGTGCCGCCCCACAGATCAACGAGGAAGAGCACCTGCTCCTGGTCCTCGAAGGAAGCGACTGCTTCCTCGACCTTGGCACGGAAGTCGTCGGGGCCCATGCTCGGCTCGAGCGAGACCACGGCTACAGACGGCTGATCGCCAAAGACCATCGAGCCCGTCTGCTTGATTCCAGCTGCCAAGTCCCCGTGGCTAGCAAGAACAATACTTACCATCACATAACCTCCTTTTTGTCTACGTATTTCCTACACGACATGAAAGGAGTATACCTGTTTGGATTGTGGAATTATAGCTAAATCCGCAAAAGGTTGGATTATTTGTTTAAACGTCTAGGTTTGTTACAAGTTGATTACGTTACTGCTTTTTGACTCATTACACGACAAGGCGTCGCTCATCAAGCTATGTATTTTATAGATACAAGCAAGCTGTTCATTAATATCGATATTAAGCAAGTGCGAATGTGCTCGTACTGTCACTATTTTGTTTAAACAGACATGGCTTGACTATTTGCACGACTTATGCTCAACAAAACTACTCAAAAAAGTTGCGGTGAAATAGTTCTTGTTTAAGAGCCAGAAGGGGGTGCGGACGATTTCTTGGACCGCGCCTAGGCGTATCCAAGCTTCCTGCGGTACTCCATCGGGCTCAGCCACCCGAGGGACTTCTTGATCCGCTCCTCACGATAGTACACGAGGTAGGCCTCGAGCCTTCCCATG
>DBFSAO010000036.1:0-4580 GCA_048500675.1 Collinsella sp. | reverse complement strand
GGCTTGCCAAGAGGCTTAGACATTGCTGGAATCCTTTCTGTAAAAGGCCTACAACCCATTAATAACCCGCGTCCGTGCGATACGCGAGTTTATTAAGGTTTATATTCTCTTTATCGCTCATTTTATTCATTTTGAAAATAGTTGAACGGTGAACGGTCGTTTTTATCCGCTCAGCGTACAGAACCCCAGCTCAGACACGTTTATGCCATTTACGTGCGACTTTATTTAAATAGAGCAAGGATTAGGCGGGATTATGCAAACTATATCTTTGCTAAACACAAAACGGACAGCGCAAAATCTTACTCGCACTATACGAGATTCTATGCACTTATAGGACGAGTATGCACCCCTGCAAAAACAAGCGCCTTTTCATCCATCAAAAGGAATAGCCAAGAAATCCTCGCCGCGCGTTTCGCGGCAAAGACGCGAAAAAGCAAAAGGGATAGAAGGCAACAACAACCAAGTCCCCCTCTATACCCAAAGTGGCGCGCCTTTCGCGGCAAAGCCGCGAAACAGCGAAGGGGACACGCATTCCCACCAACCACGTCCTTCATCCGCCCACACAATCCGAGGACGTAGTCGTAGCAGGATCTGAGGGCTAACCTTCGCGGACACTCCGCAGGACGAAAGAACCCCCGCCGCACGTAGTGCGCAGCGGGGGTTCTTTCATGTCCGAGGACGTCCGCGAAGGTTAGCCCTCAGATCCTGCGGCGGGAGACCTAGGCCTCGTTGTACACCGTCTTGAGCTTCAGCAGGTGCTGATAGCGGTCCATAGCGGCCTGCTCATTCTCCTTGAAGAGCTCCTCGGCGCGCTCGGGGAAGGAACGCGTCAGCGAAGCGTAACGGGCCTCGTTCATCAAGAACTCCTGATAGCCGCCCGCGGGCTCCTTGGAATCGAGCGAGAACTTCTTGCCGGCAGCAGCCTCGGGGTTGAAGCGGAAGAGGTTCCAGTAACCGCACTCGACAGCCTTCTTCATCTCGGCCTGGCAGTTCTGCATGCCGCCCTTCTTGATGGAATGCATCTCGCAGGGGCTGTAGCCGATGATGAGGGACGGGCCGTCGTAAGCCTCGGCCTCATGGATGGCCTTGAGGGTCTGAGCCGGGTTGGCGCCCATGGCGACCTGCGCCACGTAGACGTAGCCATAGCTCATAGCGATCTCGGCCAGGGACTTCTTCTTGGTCACCTTACCGGCAGCGGCGAACTGAGCGACCTGGCCCAGGTTCGAGGCCTTGGAGGCCTGACCGCCGGTGTTGGAGTAAACCTCGGTGTCGAAGACGAAGACGTTGACGTTATGGCCGGAAGCCAGGACGTGGTCCAGGCCACCGAAGCCGATGTCGTAGGCCCAACCGTCGCCGCCGAAGATCCAGAAGGACTTCTTGGTGAGGTAAGCCTTGTCGGCGAGGATCGCCTTGGAGGCGTCGCAGCCGCACTTCTCGAGCTCGGCAACGTAGGCGGCGGCAGCGATCTTAGAGGCCTCGGCGTCGTTGACGGAGTCGATCCAAGCCTGACCGGCGGCCTTGAGCTCGTCGGACGGACCGTCAGCGGCGATGATCTCCTGCGTAGCAGCGATCAGCTTCTTCTGAACGGCCTCGTAGCCAACGGCCATGCCCAGACCGTGCTCGGCATTGTCCTCGAACAGGGAGTTGTTCCACGCCGGGCCGTGACCGTCCTTGTCCTTGCAGTAAGGAGCGGTGGCAGCGGGGTTGCCCCAAATGGAGGAGCAGCCGGTGGCGTTGGAAATGAACATGCGGTCGCCGGCGACCTGGGTCACCAGACGTGCATAGGCGGTCTCGGCGCAGCCGGCGCAGGAGCCGGAGAACTCCAGGTAGGGCTGCTTAAACTGGCTGCCCTTGACGTTGGCCGCGATGAGCTCCTTCTTCTCGGAGACGTTCTCGACCAGGTAGTCCCAAACGGGCTGCTGGTCCATCTCCTGCTCGGTGGGAACCATCTCGAGGGCGCCCTTGGGGCAAACCTTGACGCAGTTGGTGCAGCCCATGCAGTCGAGCGGGGACACGGCCATGGTGAACTTCATGCCCTTGGCCTTGGGGCCCATGGCGTCGAGCGTGCGGGTAGCCTCGGGCGCGGCGGCAGCCTCGTCCTCGGTCATCGCGAACGGACGGATGGTGGCATGCGGGCACACGTAGGCGCACTGGTTGCACTGGATGCACTTGGTCTCATCCCAGTGGGGAACGACCACGGCGACGCCGCGCTTCTCGTATGCGGAGGCGCCCAGCTCAAACTGGCCGTCGGCGCAATCGACGAAGGCGGAAACAGGCAGGCTGTCGCCGTCCATGCGATCGATGGGCTCGAGCAGGTTCTTGACCTGCTGGGCGATAGCGGACTTGGTCTCCTCGGAGAGCTCGACGGGAGCGGCATCCTCGGCGGTAGCCCAGTCGGCCGGAACCTCGAACTTACGGAAAGCGGTAGCGCCGGCATCGATGGCCTTGTGGTTGGCGTCGACGATAGCCTGGCCCTTCTTCATGTAGGACTTGGTAGCCGCGTCCTTCATGTACTGCAGGGCGTCCTCGGCGGGCAGGACCTTGGCCAGCGCGAAGAAGGCGGACTGGAGCACCGTGTTGGTGCGCTTGCCCATGCCGACCTTAGCGGCCAGGTCGATAGCGTCGATCAGGTAGACGTTGACGTTGTTGTTCGCGATGTAGCGCTTGGCCACGGCGGGCATGTGCTCGGCGAACTCCTCGTCGCTCCACTGGCAGTTGACCAGGAAGGTGCCGCCCGGCTTGACGTCGCGGACCATCTTGAAGCCCTTAACGATGTAGCTGGGGTTGTGGCAAGCGACAAAGTCGGCCTTGGTCACGTAGTACGGCGAACGGATCGGAGAATCGCCAAAGCGCAGGTGCGAGACGGTGACGCCGCCGGTCTTCTTGGAGTCGTACTGGAAGTAGGCCTGGACGTACTTGTCGGTGTGGTCGCCGATGATCTTGATCGAGTTCTTGTTGGCGCCGACGGTACCGTCGCCACCCAGACCCCAGAACTTGCACTCGATGGTGCCGGGGGCTGCGGTGTTGGGCGCATCCTCGGCCTCGGGCAGGCTCAGGTTGGTCACGTCGTCGACAATGCCGATGGTGAACTCGCGCTTGGGCTCGTCCTTCTTGAGCTCCTCGAAGACAGCGAACGCGGACGCGGGAGGCGTGTCCTTGCTGCCCAGGCCATAACGGCCGCCGACGACCTTGATGCCCGTCTTGCCGGCCTCGTAGAGAGCGGAGACGACGTCCTGGTAGAGCGGCTCGCCGATGGAACCCGGCTCCTTGGTACGGTCCATGACGGCGATCTTCTGGACGGTCTCGGGGAGAACGTCGACGAAGTGCTTGATGGAGAACGGACGGAACAGACGAACCTTGACCAGGCCGACCTTCTCGCCGTGAGCGTTGAGGTAGTCGATGACTTCCTCGAGCACGTCGCAGAAGGAGCCCATGCACACGACGACGCGGTCGGCATCGGGAGCGCCGTAGTAGTTGAACAGGCCGTAATCGGTGCCGAGCTTCTCGTTGATCTTCTTCATGTAGCCCTCGACGACGGCGGGAAGCTCGTCGTAGACCTTGTTGCAGGCCTCACGGTTCTGGAAGAAGATATCGCCGTTCTCGTGGCTGCCGCGGGTGTGCGGGTGCTCAGGGTTGAGCGCGTGGTCGCGGAAAGCCTGGACGGCGTCCATGTCGCACATCTCGGCCAGATCCTTGTAGTCCCACATGGCGACCTTCTGGATCTCGTGGCTGGTGCGGAAGCCGTCGAAGAAGTTAAGGAACGGGGTCTTACCCTCGATGGCGGCAAGGTGAGCCACCGGCGAGAGGTCCATGACCTCCTGGACGTTGCCCTCGGCGAGCATGGCGAAACCGGTCTGGCGGCAGGCCATGACGTCGGAGTGATCGCCAAAGATGTTCAGGGCGTGGGAAGCGACGCAACGCGCGGAGACGTGGAAGACGCCCGGGAGCTGCTCGCCCGCGATCTTGTACATGTTCGGGATCATCAGGAGCAGACCCTGAGAAGCCGTGTAGGTGGTGGTCAGAGCACCGGCGCCCAGCGAACCGTGAACGGTACCGGCTGCACCTGCCTCGGACTCCATCTCGACGACCTTGACCGGGGTGCCGAAGATATTCTTGCGACCCTGGGCCGCCCACTGGTCGACATGGTCGGCCATCGGGCTGGACGGCGTAATGGGATAGATTCCCGCTACCTCGGTGTACGCATACGAAACATATGCGGCCGCCTCGTTGCCGTCCATAGACTTAAACTTACGCGCCATATACCCCTCTCCTCTCATATAGGTATACAGGCCCCGGCGATCGCCGGGATGTTGGCGTGATGGGATTTTCGCTGTTGCTTCCAATCATCTGGCAGGCAGGCTCAGCAGCAGGTACATGGCGTGGAGAGAAGGCATGCCGAGGCGAGGAGGGCTGCACGCGCTCCACAAGCCCAGCTACCCGTCTTGCACATGACCGAGCGCCGCAAAGGCCGCATGCCGGATGCTCCCGGGCACGCCCCGGCGATGGGAAGCGCCCGCAACGGAAATCCGCATGCGGGTTTATTGTACCCCGCCGTCAAGTGTAATTTCGGCAAATATAGG
>DBFSAO010000035.1:0-13531 GCA_048500675.1 Collinsella sp. | reverse complement strand
CGCGGGGCATGGGGCACGGGCGGGCGCTCAAGGCCGTCGCGAGGAAGCGGCTCAGGGCGATATACGCCGTGATGCGCGACCGGGTGCCCTACCGGGAGTAGCCCCGACGGTTGACAAAACTATAGGAACACCCAACGACTAGCTCGGGAACCTGATCCTAATGCACTAGTTTCTGTCGAGTCGGTGCTTCTTGCGGGTTGCCCGTATAATGGTTTGCGTATGAACCGCAACCAAGGAGTTCCAGTTTATGGACCAGAGCCTTTTTAAATTCGACCTGATCGCCGAGGATCCGACGACGCATGCGCGTGCCGGCGTGCTGCACACCCCGCACGGCGACATCGAGACGCCGATCTTTATGCCCGTGGGCACCAAGGCAAACGTCAAGGGCATCCCCACCGAGACCGTCAAACAGCTCGGCGCCCAGATCGTGCTTGCCAACACCTATCATCTGTCCATGCGTCCCGGCGAGGACACTATCGCCGAGCTGGGCGGCCTGCACAAGTTTATGAACTGGCACGGTCCTATCCTCACCGACTCGGGCGGTTTCCAGGTGTTCAGCCACAACGACGCCGTCAAGCTCACCGACGAGGGCGTGCGCTTTATCGTCAACGACTACGACGGCCGCCACGTGTTCTGGACGCCCGAGGACAACATGGAAATCGCCATGAAGCTCGGCTCCGACATCTGCATGCAGCTGGACCAGTGCCCGGGCTATCCCGCCACGCGCGCCTACGTTGAGCGCGCGGTGGAGCTGTCGAGCATGTGGGCCGAGCGCTGCTACAAGGCTCACACCCGCGATGACCAGGCGCTCTTTGGCATCGTCCAGGGCGGCATGCATCTGGATCTGCGCCTGCGCTCTCTGCGCCATCTGGAGGAGTGCGGCGACTTCCCCGGTTACGGCATCGGCGGCTACTCGGTGGGCGAGGACCACGAGACCATGTTCGAGACCCTGGCGCCGCTTGTGAGCGAGTACATGCCCAAGCACAAGCCGCGCTACCTGATGGGCGTCGGCAACCCGACGACGCTCGTGCGCGGCGTGGGCGTGGGCATCGATATGTTCGACTGCGTGCTGCCGACGCGCACCGGCCGCATGGGCACGGCATTCTCCAGTGAAGGTCGCCTTAACTTCCGCAACGCGCGTTTTGCGCACGACGACGGCCCCATCGACCCCACCTGCACCTGCCCGGTGTGCACGGGCGGCTACAGCCGCGCGCTCATTCGCCACATGGTCACGCAGAAGGAGATGCTCGGCGGCATCCTGCTTTCGATGCACAACATCTACTACCTGCTCAACCTTATGCAGCGTGCTCGCCAGGCCATTATCGAGGGTCGCTATGGTGCATTCGTGAGCGATTGGATGAATAGCCCTGCCGCGGTGGATTACTAAGGGCGGCGCGGGCGCTTGCAGGCACTCGCGCGATGTCGAGACCGCGTGCCAATCGACCGCGCGCAGCCGTCGCCGGGCATCGCATTCGCCGGCGTCGGTTGCGCGACCGCTAACCGATAGCTTGCAAGCACTTGATACATCGTGGGTACCATACCGAATAGTTGATGTTCGGGCGGGTGTTTGGCGCATGGCGTCGACCCCGCCCGTTTTTCTTTTTCTCGATAGGAGTACCCATGATTAAGAACGAGAATGTCGAGGGCGAGCCTTCCTACGACGAGACGTACCGCCGCGGCCCCGTGGTCATGCGCGGCCCGATGATTCCTAAGGACAATACGTACGCTAACCTGCTGGCGCCCGAGGAGTCGACCGACTGGTTGCATGCCGATCCGTGGCGCGTACTGCGCATCCAGGCCGAGTTTGTCGACGGCTTTGGCGCGCTTGCCGAGCTCGGACCTGCGGTGACCATCTTCGGTAGCGCCCGCACGCCCAAGACCGATACGCTCTACAAGGCGGCGCGCACCGTCGGGCGTAAGATTGCCCAGCGCGGCGTGGCGGTTATCACCGGTGGCGGCCCCGGCATCATGGAAGCGGCCAACAAGGGAGCGGCGAGCGTCAACGGCAAGTCAGTTGGTTTGGGCATTGAGCTGCCGCACGAGCAGGGGCTCAACAAATACGTGAACCTCGGTATGGACTTCCGCTACTTCTTTGTGCGCAAGACCATGTTCGTCAAATACAGCTCGGGCGCTATTGTGTTTCCCGGCGGGTTTGGCACGCTCGACGAGATGTTTGAGGTGCTCACGCTGGTGCAAACGCACAAGGTCAAGCGCATGCCGCTTGTGCTGGTAGGCAGCGAGTACTGGCAGGGCCTATTCGACTGGCTTAACGGTCCGGTGATGGACGCCGGTATGATCAGCCCGCTCGATCCGGAGCTGGTGCACATCACCGACGACCTCAACGAGGCCGTCGACATCGCCCTGAGCGGGCTGATGTAGAGTAGCTAAAATGGGACGGGGCTAAAAAGACTGGTCTGAAACGTTTGATATCAGTCTTTTTAGCCCCGTCCCAAATGAACTGCTTCTAAGTTGCGGTGGAATAGGGATTGATTTGCGGCTGATAAGCCAAAAACAGTCCCTATTTCACCGCAACTGATGTGGGCGTTCCTAGCGAGTTGGCTGGTAGCGGGGGCAGTAGCTGATGGCGATGGCGTCGACGCCTACGTGGGTCGCGATGGTGCAGCCGATGGGGCCGGTGCCGGCGTCTACGTAGTCCTGGCCCGCGAGCGCCTGGTTGACGAGCTCTTGTTCCTCAGCGGCACCGGTTGTGAGCACGCGTACGCTTGAACCCGGGTGTTCTGCCAAAAATGCGAGGCAATCGGCCATGGTGTTGGCGACGATGCGCTTGGCACCGCGGCCCTTTTTGATGGCCTTGATCTCGCCCGATTTCCACTCCGGCGAAACGGCCAGGCGAATGTTGAGCATCTGCGTGAGCTGGCCGGCGAGTTTGGGCGCGCGGCCGTTCTTAACGAGGTTCTCGAGCGTGCGGGGAATCAGCAGCAGGTGGGCGTCGGGCAGCGTCGCGCGGATCTGCGCCTCGGTCTCGTCCAGGCTGCGGCCGTCCTCACGCATGGCGAGCGCGTACTCCACCAGCAGGCCCTCGGCGCCCGAGCCGGTGCGCGAGTCGATGCAGCGCACGTCGAGCTCGTGGGTATCGGCTACCTGGCACGCGTTGGCGTAGCAGGCAGACCACTCGCTGCATAGCGAGATAAAGATGGCGCTATCGTGGCCGTCGGCGAGCACGCGGTCAAAGAGTGCCTTGAATTCGCCGGCGCTCGGCTGCGAGGTGTGCGGCAGCTGCTCGGAGCCTGCCATGCGGGCGACGTACTCTTCGGCGGTGATCTGCACCTGGTCGAGCAGGTCCTCGCCTTCGATAATCACATGCAGCGGAATGACGTAAATGCCGAGCTCTTGGGCGCGGGCGGGGGAGATGTCCGACGTGGAGTCGGTTATGATGGCAAAAGACATAATTGCACCTTTCGTTGGGGCGTTTGCGCGCCGCCTTCTGAGAGCAAAGTGCGACAAGTATAGTAGAGTCATTCCACATTTCCAGCTTTAATTGTTGAATAGTCAACAGTTTGAAGTGTCGGTGTGGAAATCGCCAATTGGGGAAGAGGGATATCGATGGCGGCATTACAGCTATGCGAGCGGCCGATTGTGCTGTTTGATTTTGATGGCACGGTAGCCGATACGGGCCGGGCGGTGATGACCTCGACGTACAAGACGCTGGCTGCGCGCGGGTTTTCGGAGGCGCAGATGGGTGACCTGCGCCGCATGATCGGGCCGCCCCTGTGGAAGAGCTTTCACGACTTTTACGGCTTCTCGCGCGAGGAGTCGCTTGTGGTGGCCGACGAGTACCGTGCCTTTTTCGATGAGCTGGGGCCGGAAGAGTACCCCGTGTTCGATGGAATCCCCGAGCTGCTCGACAGCCTTGCCGCGCAGGGGCATCGCATGGCGGTCGCGACGTCTCGCATGGAGGCGAAGTGCATCGATATGGTGCATGAGCTGGGGCTTTGCCAGTTTGAGGCCGTGGTTGGCATGAATCCGCCGCAGGGGCGCGAGACCAAGGCGGATTCGGTCCGCGATGCGCTGGCGGCCCTGGGTGCGACGGCCGACGATGCCGTGATGATCGGCGACCGCTTCAACGATGTGGAGGGCGCGCACGCGATGGGCGTGCCGTGCATCGGCATCTATTCGGGCGCGGCGGCGCCGGGGGAGCACGAGGCCGCGGGCGCCGATGCGGTGGTGCACTCGGTGGCCGAGCTTGCTAAACTTTTCGCTATATAAGTATGTGATGTGAGGGGCGGGCACGCTCACCCCTCATTGGTAAGGAGGTCGTCCATGAATCAGGTGGAGCAGAGCGTTGCTGAGTATGTAGACGAAGTTTGGGAAGATGTCGTCGCCGATATCGAGCAGCTGGTGAGTTATCCGTCCGTGGCCGTTGCTGCCGATGCGGAGCCCGGCGCGCCGTTTGGCCGCCCGGTCCGTGACGCGCTCGATTGCGCGCTCGGCATCGCGCAGAAGCTCGGCTACCAGACGAGCGACGACGGGGGCTATGTGGGCATCGCCGACATTCCCGGCCGCGGCGACAAGCAGCTCGCGACCATCTGCCACGTGGACGTGGTGCCCGCCGGCCCCGGTTGGAACACCGACCCGTTTGCGATGGAGCGTCGCGAGGGCTGGCTGCTCGGTCGCGGTGTTATCGACGACAAGGGTCCGGCGGTGCTGTCGCTCTACGCCGGCGCCTATCTGCTCAAGCACGGCATTACCCCGCGCTATACCTTCCGCGCGCTGCTGGGCTGCGATGAGGAAGTGGGCATGTCCGACGTTCACCATTATCTGGAGAACCACACAGATCCCGACTTTCTGTTTACGCCCGATGCCGAGTTCCCGGTTTGTAATGCCGAGAAGGGCCAGTTTGGGGCGACGTTTGTGAGCTCTAGGATCGATGGCGGGCGTATTGTGTCGTGGAGCGGTGCCGAGGCGAGCAACGCCATTCCGTCGCAGTCTATCTGCGAGCTTGCGATTGCCGCCGATGAACTACCGGCGCCGGTCGAGAACGCCGACCGCCTGGAGATTACGACGCTCGATAACGGCCATGCGCAGATTTTTGCCCACGGCATTGGCGGTCATGCTTCGATGCCCGAGGGTACGATCAATGCCGTCGGCCTCATCGTGGCGTATCTGCGCGAGGCCGAGGATGCGTTTGGTGCGCGCGACGAGCGCCTGCTGACGCCTGCCGAGCACGAGTTTGTCAAGTTTCTGGCCTTTGTGCATGCGGACGCCTATGGCCGCGGCCTGGGTATCGACGCGACGAGCCCGGCGTTTGGCCCGCTCACCTGCAACCCCGGCGTCATCCGCGTGGCGGATGGCCACATTGAGCAGGTCATCGACGTGCGTTTCCCCGACAGCACGAGCGCCGATACCATCTGCGAGCAGCTCGAGCCGCTCGTGGGCCGCTTTGGTGTGACGTATCGCGTGGGTCGTACCAAGGTGCCGTTCTCGGTCTCTGCTGACGATCCGGCCGTGAAGGCGCTTATCGATACCTATAATGAGTTTACGGGCAAGCATGCCGAGCCCTTCGCCATGGGCGGCGGCACGTACGCACGCAACTTTGCCCGCGCCGTCTCATTTGGCCCCGAGGAAACCGGCCTGGAGCTGCCCGCATGGGGCGGCCAGATGCACGGCCCCAACGAGTGCGCCAACGAGGAACAGCTCAAGCAAGCGCTCAAGATTTATATCGTGGCCATCCTGCGCCTCAACGAACTTGAGCTGTAGGGCTTCCCCAGGCACCCGACCTTGCCCCTCAAACCGTCGCTTGCGTACCAAAGTACGCGGCGCTCCTCTTTCGGGGCAATCTCGGGCACCTGGGAAACCCCTATATCCTGCTTGGATACAAACTTGCATTACGAGCCCGGTGCTTCGGACCGGGCTTTTTCTGTTGCGGTGGGGTAGTCATTGGGGACGTTCCTTTGGTGTAAAAGGTGCGCCATGTTCGGCGCTGGATTGTTATCCGTTTGTAAAGGCTGGGCAGAGCTTGCGGTAAGGGTCTATCAAATGACCGTAAGAAACCGCAGATAAGGCGGTCGTCGCCCGATCGAGGCCGTATCTTTCCAAACAGCAAAGCGGGCAGGGTGCCCGCGATTCGCATGTATGAAAGGAAGATCATGCTCGATCAGGCTTATTCTCGTCGTCAGTTCCTCGGCCTCGCTGGTGGTCTTGCCAGCATCGTCGGTCTCGGTCTCGTTGGTTGCGGCGGCTCCGGCGCATCCGACGCCGCCGACAAGGGCAGCGCCGCTGCTGCCGAGTCCGTCTCCGGCGAGGTGACCTACGACGGTGCCTCCTCGTTCCAGGCTCTCGTCGAGGCCGCTGCCGAGAAGTTCATGGATGCCAACCCGGACGTCTCCGTCTCCGGCTCGGGCAACGGTTCGGGCAAGGGCCTGACCGCTGTCGCCGCCGGCACCGTCACCATCGGCAACTCCGACGTCTTCGCCGAAACCAAGCTCGAGGCCGATCAGGTCAAGAACCTCGTCGACCACGAGGTCGCCGTCGTGGGCATGGGTCCCGTCGTCTCCAAGAACGTGACGGTCGACGACCTGTCCCTCGAGCAGCTCAAGGGCATCTTCTCCGGCCAGATTTCCAACTGGAAGGAGGTCGGCGGCGACGACGCTACTATCGTCGTTCTCAACCGCAAGGCCGGCTCCGGTACCCGCGCCACCTTCGAGGCTGCCGTCTTTGGCGACGAGGCTGTCGACTTTAAGGGCGATGCCGAGCTCGACAAGTCCGGCGACGTTCAGACTCAGATGGGCAGCACCGACAACGCCATCTCCTACCTCGATTTCTCGCACTTCGATGACTCCAAGTTCAACGCCATCAAGGTCGAGGGCGTGGAGCCCAAGAGCGCAAACGTCACCGACGACTCCTTCAAGATCTGGGCTACCGAGCACATGTACTGCGCTAAGGATGCCGACGAGGCCACCAAGGCCTTCCTGGAGTTCATGCTTTCCGATGACGTCCAGGGCAAGCTCGTCGAGGAGCAGGGCTTTATCCCCGTCTCTGCCATGAAGGTCGTCAAGGACGCCAGCGGCAAGGTCTCCGCTAAATAAGTAATCGCCCCGGAAAGGTTTGCAATGGCAAAACAGCTGCCAAAGCGCGACCTTGAGAACGTGGGCCTGGGCGTCACGGGCGCGTGCGTTGCGCTCGTGACGCTTGTCGTTGCCGCGCTCATCTTTATGGTCGCCCAAAAGGGCCTCTCGGCTTTTCTCAAGGACGGCGTTTCGGTCGTCGAGTTCTTCACCGGCGCCAAGTGGGACCTGGCCAACACAGCCGAAAGCGGCCTGCCCTACACCGGCGCCCTGCCCCTGATCGTCACCTCGTTTGCGGTCATGGTACTCTCCACGCTCATCGCGCTGCCCATCGCCATCGGCTCTGCCATCTTTGCGGTCGAGATTAGCCCTAAGTTTGGCTCTAAGATCTTTCAGCCGCTCATTGAGCTTTTGACCGGCATCCCCTCGGTCGTCTTTGGCCTGATCGGTTTTCACGTGGTCGTCGGTCTTATGAAGAGCGTTTTCCACGTGAGCACGGGCCTGGGCATCTTGCCCGGCGCCATCGTGCTGGCGGTCATGATTCTGCCGACGATGACCACGCTTTCGGTCGATGGCCTGCGCGCCGTGCCCGACGGCTACCGCCAGGGCTCGCTCGCGCTGGGCTACACCCGCTGGCAGACCATCTGGCACGTGGTGCTCAAGTCCGCCATGCCGTCGCTCATGACCGCGGTTATCTTGGGCATGACCCGCGCCTTTGGCGAGACGCTCGCCGTGCGCATGGTCATCGGCGGCATCGAGGCCATGCCGACGTCGCTGCTGTCGCCGGCGTCCACCATCACCACCACGCTCACCACGTCCATGGCGGTCTACGCCGAGGGCTCGGCCCAGGACGACGTCCTGTGGGCACTCGGTCTGCTGCTGATGGGCATGAGCCTCATCTTCATCCTGATCATCCATCTCATTGGCCGCAAGGGGGCGGAGGCTCGTGGCTAGCACGCGCATCCACATCGACGAGGCGAGGCTCGGGCGTGTCCAAAAACAGGATCGCATCGCCACGGGCGTGCTGACGGCGATCGTCGCCATCGTCATGCTCATCGTCATCTCCATGGTGGCCTATATCCTGTTCGAGGGCATCTCGACGCTGTTCCAGCCGGGCTTTCTCACAGAGCCGTCGCGCGCCAACGGAACGCAGGGCGGCGTGCTCTACCAGCTGTTCGACTCGTTCTACCTGCTGCTGATCACTCTGATCATCTCGGTGCCCATCAGCCTAGGCGGAGCGGTCTTCCTGGTTGAGTACGCGCCGAACGGCCCTATCCGCGACATCGCCTCTACCGCCATCGAGACGCTGTCCTCGCTGCCTTCCATCGTCGTCGGCATGTTCGGCTTTCTGGTGTTCTCGGTGCAGCTGGGCTGGAAGTACTCCATTATCTCCGGCGCCGTCGCGCTTACCATGTTTAACATTCCCATCCTGGTGCGTGTGATCCAACAGGCGCTCGAGGACGTGCCGCAGGCCCAGCGCGATGCATGCCTGGCTATGGGCCTCACCCGCTGGGAGGCCACGCTGCACATCCTGATCCCCGAGGCCATGCCTGCCATCGTGACGGGCATCGTGCTTTCGGCCGGTCGCGTGTTTGGCGAGGCCGCAGCACTGCTTTTTACCTCGGGTATGAGCTCGCCGGTTCGCCTGAACTTCTTGAGCTTTAACCTGTCGAGCCCCACCTGCGCTTGGAACGTGTTCCGTCCCGGCGAGTCGCTCGCCGTGCACATCTACAAGATCTATGGCGAGGGCAGCCCCGAGGCCCAGCAGATCGTCTGGGGCACCGCTGCACTGCTGATGATTTGCGTGCTGTTGTTTAACGTAATCGCCCGCATTGTGGGCAAGCAACTGGCAAGGAAGATGACGGCCGAATGAGCGAGATGAATGTAACGCCCGCAACCGAAGCGGCATCGTCCGACACCCAGGACTTCCTGTCGAGCGTGGGGGAGAGCGAGAGGCGTGTTCGCGTGAGTGGCAAGGCCATGAGCGACGAGGTCGTGCTCTCCACCAAGGACGTCAACGTGTACTATGGCGACCACCATGCGCTACACGACACGTCGCTCGACTTTCACAAGGGTGAGATCACGGCGCTCATTGGGCCTTCGGGCTGCGGTAAGTCGACCTTCTTGCGCAGTCTCAACCTTATGAATCGCGAGATTCGCGGCTGCCGCGTGGAGGGCGAGATTAACTACCGCGGACGCAATGTGAACACCAGGACCGAGAACACGTACGAGCTGCGTCGCTCCATTGGCATGGTGTTCCAGCAGCCCAACCCTTTCCGCAAGTCCATTCGCGACAACATCACGTTTGCGCCCAAGCGTCACGGCATTACCGACCGTGACGAGCTTGATCGTATGGTCGAGGAGAGCCTGCGCGGTGCAGCGCTGTGGGACGAGGTCAAGGACAAGCTCGACAAGAGCGCCTACGCGCTTTCGGGCGGTCAGCAGCAGCGTCTGTGCATCGCGCGCACGCTGGCACTCAACCCCGACGTGATTTTGTTCGACGAGCCCTGCTCGGCGCTCGACCCCATCTCGACGTTGGCGATCGAGGACCTTATGTCGTCGATTGTGGCCGAGCGCGCCATCGTCATCGTGACGCACAACATGGAGCAGGCGTCGCGTGTGTCCAACCGCACGGCGTTCTTCTACATGGGCGATATGGTCGAGTACGACGAGACCGACGAGATTTTCCAACGGCCCAAGGATAAGCGGCTGAATGATTACCTCACCGGCATGTTCTCCTAGTCCGGGGCATGCTTGAGGCCCGCGGCGGCCACGGTTGTCACGGGACTGATTGGAGAGGCGGGTCATCTCTTTTGGGAGATGGCCCGCCTTTTTGCTCTGCGACCGAAACGACCGCCACAAAGGGGACAGGCGCCTTCGTGGTGGTTTGGGGTGGGGCTCGCTGCTATCATGGACAACGTTGAATTTCTACGAAGGAGCAGGGCATATGGCGATTCTTTTGGGATGCGATTCCGTCAGCCTAGAGTTTCCCACCAAGCATATTTTCGATAGCGTGACGCTCGGCGTGGGCGAGGGCGACCGCATTGGTATTGTCGGCAAAAACGGCGACGGCAAGTCGACGCTGCTGAGCGTGCTCGCCGGCACGCTGGAGCCCGACAATGGACGTGTGACGCATCGCCGCGACACCACGATCGGATTGCTCGGTCAAAAGGACAGCCTGGTCGATACCGATACCGTGCATCATGCCGTTGTGGGCGACACGCCCGAGTATGAGTGGGCCTCGAGCCCGCGTACGCGCCAGATCCTGGCCGGTCTTATTAGCGACGTGCCCTGGGAGGGCACGGTGGGCGAGCTCTCGGGCGGCCAGCGCCGTCGCGTGGACCTCGCGCGCCTGCTGATCGGCGACTACGACGTGCTCATGCTCGACGAGCCCACCAACCACCTGGACATGCGCACCATCAACTGGCTCGCGCGTCACTTAAAGGCCCGCTGGCAGCGCGGTCAGGGCGCCATGCTCGTGGTCACGCACGACCGCTGGTTCTTGGACGAGGTCTGCACCAGCATGTGGGAGGTCCACGACGGCCAGGTCGATCCCTTCGAGGGCGGCTACTCGGCCTACATCCTGCAGCGCGTGGAGCGCGACCGCATGGCCGCCGTTACCGAGGAGCGCCGTCGCAACATGGCGCGCAAGGAGCTCGCGTGGCTGAGCCGCGGCGCCCAGGCTCGTTCCACCAAACCCAAGTTTCGCGTGGATGCCGCTCGCGAGCTGATCGCCGACGTGCCGCCCGTGCGTGACGAGCTGGAGCTCAAGCGCCTCGCCGTGAGCCGCTTGGGCAAGCAGGTTATCGATGTGGTCGACGTGGATGCCGGCTATGCGGATACCGATGGCGCGCCCAAGCAGGTGCTCACCGATGTGACCTGGCTCATTGGTGCGGGCGACCGCTATGGTCTTTTAGGCGAGAACGGCGCCGGCAAGTCCACACTACTTGACGTGATCCAGGGCAAGATTGAACCCACGCGCGGCCGTGTAAAGATCGGTCAGACTGTGCGCTTTGGCGTGCTGTCGCAGCAGCTCGAGGAGCTCGAGCCCTACATGGGCGACACGATTCGCGAGGTGCTTGGCAACTATAAGAAGTACTACGTCATCGACGGCAAGGAGACTTCGCCCGAGAAGCTCTGCGAGCGCCTGGGATTTACGACGCAGCAGCTCTGGAGCCGCATCGGCGATCTTTCGGGCGGCCAGCGCCGTCGCCTGTCGCTGCTGCTGACGATTCTGGACGAGCCCAACGTGCTCATCCTGGACGAGCCCGGCAACGACCTGGATACCGACATGCTCGCGATTGTCGAGGACCTGCTCGACGGCTGGCCCGGCACGTTGATTCTGGTGACGCACGACCGCTTTTTGATGGAGCGCGTGACCGACCAGCAGTGGGCGCTGCTCGACGGCCACCTGACACATATGCCCGGCGGCGTGGACCAGTACCTGCGCCTGTGCAACGCTACCGCCGAGGGCGAGCCCGTGGGCGCGCCGAGCGCTAAGACCGGCACGTTCGACACCGGTACGGCGGCGGCTGCTGCCGACAAGCCCAAGTCGAGCGGTCAGCCCAACGGCCTGTCCAATGCCGAGCGCCAGAAGCTTCGCCGCGAGGTGAGCTCGCTCGAGCGCAAGATGGAGACGCAGCGCGCCCGCGTGGAGGAGGCCGAGGCCGCGATGGCCCAGGTCGACCCCACCAACTACACGGCGCTGGGCGAGCAGCAGGAAAAGATTGACGAGGCTCACGCCGCCATGGACGAGCTGGAGATGGCGTGGCTCGAGGCGAGCGAGAAGCTCGAGGGCGAGGAGTAGGCGAGGATGATCAAAGCCGCGTTTTTCGATATCGACGGCACGCTGCTGAGCTTTAAGACGCACCGGATTCCGGCGTCGGCGCAGCAGGTGCTCGACAGCTTTCGCGAACAGGGGATTGCGTGCGTGATCGCCACGGGCCGCCCGACCTACCAGATGCCGGACTGGCTGCTCGACTTGGGATGGGATGCGTACATTACGCTTTCGGGCCAGCACTGTTTTGACGCCAAGGGCGTTTATCGCAGCTGCCCGATCGATCCGGACGACGTCGCGGTGATTGTGGACCAGGTGGCGCAGGGGTGCTACGACTCGCTGTGCATGCAGGGCGAGAACTCGTTTGTGAACCGTCTGTCCGAGCGCGTGGTGACGGCCGGCAGCAACGCGGGAATCGTCTACCACGAGGAGCCGTTTGAGCACGCGTTTGACGCACCGGTCTACCAGTTTTGCGCCTTTGTGGACCCGGCCGACGAGCATATCGTGACCGATGCGGTGTCGCATTCGCTCACCACGCGCTGGTGCGACCTGTTCTGCGACATTATTCCCGCTAACGGCGGCAAGGACCTGGGCGTGGCGGCGACGCTGGAGCGCCTGGGTGTCGATGCGAGCGAGGCGATTGCCTTTGGCGATGGCGAGAACGACCTGTCGATGTTTTCCGCCGTGGGCACGAGCGTGGCCATGGGCAACGCGCAGGACACGGTGAAGGCTGCGGCGACCTATGTGACGACCGCCGTGGACGACGACGGGGTCTACAACGCCGCGAAGCACTTTGGACTGTTATAGCTGCGGCTCGGCACCTGGGGACACTCCTTGCGGGGCGTCCCCATTTTGTTTTCGTCCCGCACGTTTTGTGAAACACGGCTAACTTTTAGACAAAGTAGTAAGACATGGGCAACTTTTGCGGTAAAGTAAGCTGTGAAAAGTATGCAAAGGCTAACTAGCAATCATCGCGAAAGGCGGCCCATGGCCCTACGTGAATCCGGAGAAGACTATCTCGAATCGATCTACGTTCTGTCGGAACGTCAGGGCATCGTGCGCTCGATCGACGTTGCGGAGTACCTCGGCGTAACCAAGGCGAGCGTTTCCAAGGCCATGGCGACGCTGGAAAGCAACGGCTATGTCGAAATGGGCAAACGAGATGTTCATCTGACAGAGCGCGGTCTGGAGGTCGCGCGCCAAATGTGGGAGCGCCACTGCTTTTTCGTGGGGCTTTTGGAGGATGCGGGCGTATCGGCCGAGGTGGCGTCGCAAGAGGGCTGCCACATGGAGCACTGCCTGAGCGAGGAGAGCTTTGAGAAGCTAAGGTCGATGTTGGGCCGGGAAGATGTGGCGGGCCCAACAACGGAAGCCTAATTGACCCCCAGTAGCGCGGAGTTCGCGCAAAGCGCGAACCAGCGACCGGGACCAGTAGCCCCACCAACAAAGTTCAATTCAGACAAGGAACCCCGCCAGCAAGCGATGCCCAAGAACCTTCAGCTGTGTCAACGCAGGTCGGGGCCGGGCTTGGTTTTGAAAACATTCCGCACTGATATTTTCTGTATTGAAGACGTCGATGATGCACCCGTATACCATTGGCGTCGACACCATCAGATGCGGACCGCGCGGTGACCCCACATTCCGCTGGCGCCCATGGGGCTGCCCTCGTTTCCTGACATGTCCCGCGCGGCCCGCGGCGAGCCGAGACCGCCGCATGACCTAATAGGAG
>DBFSAO010000034.1:0-5591 GCA_048500675.1 Collinsella sp. | reverse complement strand
ATAGCGGACTTGATCTTGTCCTTAGGCATGGACTGAGCCTTGGCCTTGGCAACGGCAGCGGCGAGGCTGGCGTTGTTCTCGGGCAGCGGGTCACCGCCGAGACGGGCAGCAACGGTGATGTTGCGGCTGAGCTTGGAGAAGAGGGCGGAACGCTTGGCGTCCTGCGCGCCCTTACGATGCTTGGTTGTGGCCCACTTAGAGTGTCCGGACATACGTGTCTCCTATCGGTTTCGACCTAAAGCCCAGCGCAAATGCTCGGGCAATATAAACAAACGTCGTTATGATATACCTACTAGCCTGCGAGATAAACCCCAAAATGAAGGTACCATGATGATGCAACCCTTTGGTGCATTGGGGTGGTGCAAAGCAACCTGTCCCCTTTGTACCAAAATTAGGACCAGAGGAGGTCGCTACGGGTGATGGTGGCGCCGATGGCAAAGGGCATGCAGACGATGACCGGATACAGGTAGCGCATGTAGGTCGAGCCGTTGCAGGGACCGATCAGGCACACGGCGAGCACGCCCAGCAGCGGCACCCAAATGGCCAGCCCGCGCCACGAATGACGACGTAGCAGATAGACCACCACGGCGATCATGATCCACACATAGGTGGCCGAGCTCATGGTGAGCGAGATAAACGGGATGCGCTGCACCGCCACGCGGTACAGGTTGATCAGGTGGTCGCACCAGCGCACAACCTTGCTATCGACCGGATGGAAGTCGAAGTACTTGAGATTATCGGGCTTCGCCATGATCTCGGCACTGCGCGCCGTGCTGTAGACCCATGCATCGCGAGCGCTCGGATAAAAGTAGCCGTAGTAGTTATTGATGAGCGCCGAGATATAACACTCGGAATCCTTTTTGAACATCTGGGCCCACACCTCAAAATAGGCCTTGATGTCCTCCTGCGAGGCGTACTCGTTAAAGCAATTTTTGACAGCGTCCGACTTATCCGGGTTGTAACGGCGGCCCAGATTCTCGTACTTGAGCACACGGTCGATCACGGCACGCTCTTCGTCGGTCACCAAGCCGTCGCAAGGAGCCTCCACGATGGTGCCGTCCTCTTTAACCGTAGGATTGACACCTGAGTTAAGGCCGTCGTGCTTTTGGACGAAGCGCGCCGTCTGCTGGAACGGAATCGAGAGCACCTCGCGCTTGGAGCTGGGCGTAATGTCGTGCGCCGGCATAAAGACCTTGGTGAAGTACATGTTGGAGACAAGACAGACCGCAAGCACCGCCAGGATGCCAACCCAGCAAAAGCGTGGCACGCGAAACGAGGGCTCAGCACCCGTCTGCTTGGCCGCGCGGCGAGCCACATGTGCGTCCCATGCGCAAAACGCCGTCGCGATTACGCATGCCGCCAGGGGAAACACCAGGCCGCCGTTGCGCAGAAACGTGGAACCCATGGCGCCCAGAGCGAGCAGCAGCCAGTCGTGGCGTGCAAAGAGCACGGGCCTCTGTTCGCCCGCACGCTCGGCATTGGCATCGCGACGGGGCAGGCCGCAGGCCACGAGCTTCACGGTCTGCACCAACAGCACCAAAAACGCATCGGCAAACAGCACATCTTTGGTAAGCAGGGCCGCGTAGTTGGAGAACATGGGCATAAACACAAAGAACAGCAAGATCACTCCGCGGACTGGCAGGCTCACGCCCAGTTTGCGCAACGACGAGATGGAATAGGCCATGCAGGCGGCCGTAATGACGAACTGAGCGCAGGTGTAGATAGCAAGACCTGCGTTGGCGCTGTTGAACAGTGAAAGCCCCAGCTGGACGCACGAACCGATGATAGCCGTGTGCACCACGGGGTGATGTCCGTTGAGCAACACATTGGGATTGAGCAGACGCAGGTAGTCGCTCGTGCCGTTGGGATAGTTGAACCACTGGCGAATCTGCGCACCCGTATCTCCCATAAAAAGGCCGGGCAGCGAAGCGATGAGCGTGGGCGCCCAGGCGATCATAAGCACCAAGAAGGGCCCGGCAAAGGGATGGACCGAGAGCACGGCGTGAGCCACACGCCATACGCGGCCAAAGTGCGCTTCGGAAAACGGAATACGCCGAGAGCTCAGCCAATCTAGACACTCAAAAGCCAGGTAGAAGGCAACGACCGCCAAGAGCATCCAACCCGCACCGCCTATCCAGGCGCAGATGATGCGGGCCTTGTCGCCGAGCACGATCTCGGCCGAATCGGTGAGGTCGTAGCTGCGGCCAAACACCATGCAGACGGCAAAGAACAGCGACGGAAGGATCACCGAGGGACGCCAAGCGTCGCCGCGGCCAAAGAATACGTAGCGAAACGGCAGCGTGAGCAGGCAGGCAAGCGCAAGCAGCATGACCGCGTCGGTATGGCCGGCAAACGAGAGGAGAACCTCGTAGCACACGTACAGCATGCCCGAGGCTTTGGGGTCAATCGCCAAGACCGCGTTGCTCGACACCGGGGCGGGATCGATGGAAAACGCCGTGGTCGCCAACAGCGCGAGCAAAAATGCGATGAGCGTCTGCTTGGCGGGATAGCGCTTAAACCAGACGATGCGGGCAGCGTCGCGCGCAGCCGTTGTGGAGAGGTCGGAATCCTTCACAGTCCGAAAGCCTTTCTAGAAACCTATCAAACTCGGCAAGACCACCACAAAGGTGCCTGTCCCCTTTGTGGTGGCCTTGGTTAGGCGTCGAGGTAGATGCGCTGGGGGCGATTGCGGTGTCGGGCGAAGATGATGAGCGCCAGACCGGCGATCACGAGCGGCAAACTCAGCAGCTGACCCATGGTGATGACGCCGCCCAGCAGATAGCCCAGCTGCGCATCGGGCACGCGCACGAACTCAACGAGAAAGCGGACGATGCCGTACCCCATCACGAACACGCCCATAAACGTACCCTGGGGCAGCAGCGGCTTTTTGCGGCTGAGCACCTGCAAAATACAGAAGAGCACGACGCCCTCAAGAAACGCCTCGTAGAGCTGGGAGGGATGGCGCGGCATATCGCCCGCGGTGCCGCCAAAGACCACACCCCAAGGCAGATCGGTCGGCTTACCCCACAGCTCGCCGTTCACGAAGTTGGCGCAACGTCCCAGGCACAGGGCCAGCGGGGCGCCGATCACGGCAAGGTCGGCGACGGTCCAGGCGTCGAGCTTATACATGCGGCACACGATGATGCCGCCCAAGATGCCGCCCACCAGGCCGCCATGGAAGCTCATACCTCCCTCGTTGGTGGCAAAGATCTCGAGCGGGTGGGTCCAATAGTAGCCATCGCCATAAAAGACGACGTAAAACAGGCGCGCGCCGATGATGAGGCCAAAGACCGCACCGACCACGACACTCGTCAGGTCATCAATCGTAATGTCGAAGCCCCAACGGCGCTGCGTGCGGTACATAACAACCGCCGTGAGCAGAGCGCCGACCACGTAGGCCAGACCATACCAGTAAATGGTGATGGGGCCCGCCGAGATCGCGACGGGATCAAGCATATGGTAGAGGTCGTTGAGCATATCGATCCCCTGCTCCCTACATACAAATGCGGCCGCGGGCCTTGCGCTCGCAGCCGCATATCTGGGCGTAACGTCTATGCGGAGCGTACCGTCCGCAGCTTTCGCATCTTAGAACGGCGCGTACTCGTCGTACAGGTCCTCGGCCTCGCCGGAAGCATTGACCTGCTCAACGCGGGTAACGCCGGGCACATGCTCCTTCAGGATGCGCTCGATACCCATGGAAAGGGTTAGCGAGCTCATGGGGCAGCCGGCGCAGGCGCCCTGCAGCTCCAGCTTGACAACACCCTCGTCGTCGACGCCCACATACTCCATATCGCCGCCATCGGCCTGCAGGTTGGGGCGGATCTCTTCAAGAACCTTCTTAAGCAGCTCTTCGTTAACAGCCACAGGGGCTCCTTTCTCACAATAACGCGGGCACGCCCGCGGACAGAAGCTATGTTACTACAGCCATGTACCCGCTCACGAGCCGTCCATGCGCGCAGACGCGACTTTCACGAGTAGTCAATTTGGGACGGGGCTCTTTGAGCTGCGTTCGTCGTCAGATGGCGACAACGCATATTACTGCTGAGCTTGTCCCCCGGTACCAATCTGAACATCGACGATGACCTGGCGGTAGCTGATGCCGCAGGAGTCGAGGATGCGACGGCTGATACGGCCGTCATCGGTGTCGGCATACTTATTGTCCAGGTAGACGACCTCGCCCACGCCCACCTGCGCCAGGATCTTGGCGCAGTCGTGGCACGGAAACAGCGTGACGTAGACCGTGGAACCCTCAAGGTCTTTGAGCGAGCCGCGGTAGTTGAGCACGGCGTTGGCCTCGGCATGCACCACGTAGTTGTGCTTGTCCTGCAACGGGTCATCGCTCGTGCCCCACGGGAAAAAGTCGTCGTTGAGCGCCGAGGGCGTACCGTTGTAGCCCACCGAAAGGATGCGGTGGTTGGTGTTGGCAATGCACGCGCCCACCTGCGTGTTGGGGTCCTTGCTGCGGCGCTGCGCGGCGATGGCCACGCTCATAAAGAACTCATCCCAGCTAATAACGTCGCGGCGCTTGCCCGACGCGGTTTGATGAAGATCGTCCGACATGGCAGACACCTCCGAAATCACAATAGTTTGACCCATTGTAGCAGGTGGAAGGTGGAGACGTTTTGTCCCATCGCCCCCATCGCTACGCGCGGCGGGGCTTTTGGTTGATGTGGTAGAGCTCGGCGAGACCCCGCAACGTCAGCGCATCGTCGACCGTCAGGCTATGGCCGACAAGGGCCGCAAGCGCCTCGGCATCGTCGCCGGTAATGACGATGGGCACATCGCCCTCCCCCGCCGCCTTGGTCGCTTGCATCTCGGCAAGCACCATGTCGAGCATGCCGTCGATGCGCGCCACCTCGCCCAAAACCACGCCCGAGCGCATGGCCTCGCGCGTGTTGCGTCCGATGACGTGCGTCGGCGCCGAGGGCTCAACCTGGGGCAGGCGTGCCGCAGCCGCCGAGAGCGATCGGGCGCCAAGCGCCAGGCCCGGTGCGATGACGCCGCCGACAAAGGTGCCGCGCGCGTCGATGACCTCGATGTTGGTCGTCGTGCCCAGGTCAATCACGATGCACGGCGAGCCGTAGACGGCGCGAGCCGCCACGGCGTCGGCGATGCGGTCGGGGCCGATCTCTGCTGGGTCGTCGTAATGCACGGGCATGCCGGTCTTAAGTCCCGGCCCCACCGTGAGCACGCGCCCCGTGCAGGTACGGGAAAGTGCCGCCTTCCACGGGCGCTCGAGCGCCGGGACCACGCAGCTCAGCACGGCCGCGGCGGGTACGAGCACCCCGGGCACACCTGCATCGGCGGCGAGCGCGCCCATGACCTGCACGAGTCGCATGCGTGCCTCGTCTGCAGTGATGCGCGCCGGCGTGGTGATCTCGCACGTCGCAAGCGGGCATTCCTGTGCCGCGGCCGAGTCCTCGGCAAACAGGCCAAAGCGAATGAACGTATTGCCCACGTCGACCGTCAATATATATGCGCACCCATTAAGCATCGTCGGCGCTCCTTTCGTCTGCCCAGCAGTATATCCCTCCGGCAAAGGTTGATTTCCGATCTCAGCCGAACACATTGAGCAAATAGGCCATTCCCGC
>DBFSAO010000033.1:0-4393 GCA_048500675.1 Collinsella sp. | reverse complement strand
CCGCTGGCTCCCACGGACAAGGCGGGCATCTGCCATCGTTGGTGGACCAAGCGCATCGAGTTCAACCGTTGGATGAAAAAGGCGCTCTCGGGCACCCGCATCTCGCGCTCCAACTACGTGTGCGGCGGCCTGATGGCCCTGCACGCCCGCGCCTTTACGCGTGTGGCCTTTGACCCGTTTATCACCCGCGGCGAGGACTTGGATTACCTCTTTAACATGCGCATGTTTGGCTACGACGTGTGGTTCGATAACGAGTGGACCGTGCGCCATCTGCCTCCGGAGTCCGAAAAGCGCTCACCGCGCTTTATGCAGGATGTATACCGTTGGTACTACGAACGGGCCAAGTTGACATTCGCCGCGCATCAAAAGGAGCTCATTCCCGTTACGGCGGCATCGCTCATGCCCTACCCGGGCCCGTGGATTTCGCGCGAGCTCGACGACCGCGTGCGCAAGACCGCTATGGTCCGCAGCGTGTTTACCCGCGAGCATGAGGGCTACCTGCGCATCTGGCGCCATGGTATCGACGAGGCAAAGGCCTATGCGCGCCAAAACGCTGCAAGCTACCTGCGTTTCCAGAGCTTTTGGCCCAAGATCATGGACGGGCTTTGGCGTGACGCACAACTGATCAGTATCCTGGAGGGGGCCGAATGATCGACCGCCGCGCCCAGCGCGATAGTTCAATATCAATCTTTCGCATCATTGCCGTTGCCTGCGCCATTTGCGTGCTGGTGTACTTTATTTTTGCCTTGGTGACCGGTATCGAGCCGATCGCCACGGTGATTGCCTGCGCGCTGCTGTGCATCTTTCTGTGCATCTTTATCTTTTTGACGCTCAATCCCGATTCGGTGCGCTCCCAGTACACCGAGGAGACGCTCTCGGTGGCCTCGGCCATGCTCGAGGACATTAAGGGCGGTCTGACGCAGGAGTCGGCGCGTTTGGTGTGCCGGCGCATTTTGCCCGAGACGCGCGCCATGACGGTGGCCATCACCGACGAGGACAACGTGCTTGCCTGCGCGGGCGAGTTTGAGGAAAAACTGCTGCCCGATACTCCCATCCACACGCTTGCCACACGCTACGTTATCGAACATGGCATCGTGCAGTCGTTCAACCGTATGGTGGATGTCGTGGGCTCGGACGGCTCGCACAACCAAGTCCCCGCCGGCATTATCGCCCCCATCAAGGTGGGCGATCGTACCGTCGGCACGCTCAAGTTCTACTACAAGACCCCGCGCGCCGTCGACCGTACCCAGTACGCGCTTGCCTCGGGCTTTGCCGAGATCTTGTCCACGCAGCTCGCCATCCACGAGCTCGAGGTGCAAAAGGAACTCACGGCGCGCGCCGAGGTGCGTGCGCTGCAGGCGCAGATTAACCCGCACTTCCTGTTCAACACGCTGAACACCATTGCATCGTTTACGCGCACCGACCCGCTGCGGGCCCGCGAACTGCTTCGTGAGTTCTCATCGTTCTATCGTGCCACGCTCGACAACTCGGGATCGCTTATTCCGGTCTCGCGCGAGGTCGCACAGACCAGGCGCTACCTTACCTTTGAGAAGGCCCGCTTTGGCGAGGACCGCGTGCTTGCGACGTTCGATGTGTCCGAGGACGTGGAAGATACGCTGGTGCCGGCGTTCGTGATCCAGCCGATTGTCGAGAACGCCGTACGTCATGGTATGGGCGATGACGACGCCCTGAGGATCGACGTGACCGTTCACCAAGACGGCGAGGATGCAATCTTGATTGCCGTGGCCGATAATGGCGTGGGCATGGATGAGGGTACCGCCGCCAGACTGTTTGACGAGCGTTCTGCCCGTCCCGACGCCAGCTCTCCCCAGGGTGGCGGCGCCGGTGTGGCCATGCACAATATTTCGGAGCGCATCCATCGCTTTTATGGGCCGCACTCCTATACGCGTGTCGAATCGGCGCCGGGCAAGGGCACCAAAGTGCTCCTTCATCTTGATTTGTCAGAGAGCATCTTCGACATTCAAGAGTAAAATAAAAGGCTACGGGCTCAACGTCATGCGACGGATGCCCGGCGTAGTTAGTTGACGAAAGGTTTTATCCCTATGCTGCGTGCGATGATTGTGGATGATGAGGCGCCGGCTCGCTCGGAGCTTCGCTTCCTGCTCGAGCAAACGGGCAAGATCGGCACGATCACGGAGGCGTCGAGCGTCCGCTCCGCCATCGAGATGCTTATGGAAAGTCGCGTGGATGTCGTGTTTCTCGATATCTCGATGCCCGGTGCCTCGGGCCTGCAACTTGCCGAGGCGCTGCATAAGCTCAAAAATCCGCCGGCGATCGTGTTTGTGACTGCGTATAGTGACCATGCGGTCGAGGCATTCGACGTGGATGCCGTCGATTATCTGATGAAGCCGGTCGAGGAAGCTCGCTTGGATCGCGCGATCGAGAAGGTCATGCAACGCACCAAGCCGGTTACGGACAGCAAGGTGACCATCGAGCGTATCCCGGTGGAAAAGGGCGGCCGCAAGGTGCTCATTCCCGTGGACGACATTCGCTTTATCATGGCCAAGGACGATTACTCCTGCATCTATACCGTCGATGATCGCTTTTTGTCGACGACCTCGCTGGCGCAGTTTGAGGCCAAACTCTGCGACTTTGGCTTCTTCCGTGTTCACCGCCGCTATATCGTCAACTTGGCGTGCGTCACGGATGTGGAGACGGTGCCCTCGGGCGCCATCCAGCTGGGCATTACGGGCGTCGACGAACGCGTGCCGGTTTCGCGCCGCCGCGTCGTGCCGCTCAAGAAGGCTCTGAGTCTCTAGCACACTGGCCCCGCAGCCCTGTAGACCCATCGTCTGCGGAGCCGTGGGGCCTTTTTGTATGTATCTGCCGAATCGTTTTTTGCGGAAGGGATCCCATGAACAGTGCAAGCGCCAAGCGTATCGACATCATCTCGGACACCCACGGCTATCTTTCGCCTGCGCTCCTGGATGAGCTTGAGGGCGCAGACCTGATTATCCACGCCGGCGACCTCACGTCAGAGATGGACTACGAGCACCTATGCACCATCGCCCCCGTGCGGGCCGTACTGGGCAACAACGATTACTACCGCGACTACGGCCCCGATGTAGACCGTCTTGCGCTCTTTACCTACGAAGGCCTCAAATTCGCCGTAGCCCACTACCGCGAAGACCTTCCGGTGGGATCCGTAGACGTAGCCATCAACGGCCACACCCACGTAACCAAAGAAGCCCAAGTGGGCCGTTGCTTAGTCCTCAACCCGGGCAGCGCCAGCTACCCCAGAGGCACCAGAGGCCCCACCATGGCCAGAATGCTAGTAAAAGACGGCAAGATCATAAGTACCAAGTTTATTGACCTAGACTAACCGCAACAAAAACGGGGGATGCACAATGCGTCCCCCGTTTTTCTTTAAGCCAAAGGCCGAAGTTCAACAAGATCCATCAGACCAACCCCGCCGAAGAGCACGCGGGCTAGCCGCGCAGCGGCGCACGCCCGCAAAACTGGTTGAATAATGTGACGGCAGGGAGGGTCTCCGGGGCTGAGGGCGGGGGTTAAGTTTGTCGCGAGTTCCGCACGCAAAGGAAAGCACTTAATGTGCTTTCCGTCTTGCGCAGGACTGTAGAGCAGCAAACTCAACCCGCGCCCGCCGGCCCCGGAGACCCTCCCGGAGGGACCGAAAAATTTTTTCAAAAAAGTTGTTGCGCGCCGGACAGACTTCTGTGTATACTAATCCCCGCAGCGCACGCGAGCGGAAACAAACGCGAACGACTGCCTGGGGAGTTAGCTCAGTTTGGTTAGAGCGCCGGCCTGTCACGTCGGAGGTCGCGGGTTCGAGCCCCGTACTTCCCGCCAACGCAATTAAAGCCACGTCTTCGGACGTGGCTTTTTGCGTTTGATGCACTTTGTTTCGATAGAACGATCGCCCTGGTGCATCTTCGCCCAGAATCCCCGCGCCTTCGGGAACGCAAGTAAAATCTAATAAGTATATCTGTCTGAACAACAGCTTTGTTGCGCAACACCTGTTCTACGAGACAGGGGGTTAGGTTATACTAAATTGCACTGTGCGCCGCATCTGATGCATTTCGCTCCAAGCGCGGCACTCAGTGGATATCCGATTTACCATTTGGATGTCCTGGCGGTCATTTAGCGTCTCGACACAAGCTCGGCCCCGGAGCTCGTTCGAGCTGTTCGTATTCCTTGAAAGGGGAAAAATGGACATATCGAGGAAGACTGATTACGCCCTTCGCATGCTGGCGATGCTTGCCGAGGATCCGGAGCGTTTGCTTTCTGTTCGCACCGCTGCCGAAGAGGTCAATGTCCCGTATTCGTTTGCCCGCTCGATTCAGCACGGTTTGGTCCAGGCCGGTATTGTGGAGAGCCTGCGTGGCGTCCACGGTGGCATGCGTCTCAAGGT
>DBFSAO010000032.1:0-63635 GCA_048500675.1 Collinsella sp. | reverse complement strand
GAATTAAGGAAGAGGAGAGAGGGAAGAAGGCGCGTTTCCGCGCCCCCTCCCCCGCCGAGGTGGACGAGTACGCCAGAAGCTACGCGGCCTCCAAGGAACTCGACCTCGACTCGACCGACTTCGACCCCGAGCGCTTCGTCGACTTCTACGCCCAGAAGGGCTGGATGGTCGGCAGGACGCGGATGAAGGACTGGAAGGCCTCGGTGCGCAACTGGGTGCGCACGTCGAAGCCGAAGGAAGGAAAACGGGAGGTGAACGATGCCGGAGACGATTTTTCCAAGTACGACTGAGTGCCCGCACTGCGGCGCTGTGCTCAACGCGCGCTACACGCAGCTCGGCACCAGGTGCCTGTTCTGCGGATACGAGCAGTGCGGGTGCGAGGGGGCCGTGGCGGAGCGGGAGGCGATCGCCGCGCGGGAGCGGTATGAGTCCGAGAAGGCCGTCGCCGAGAAGCGCAGGCGCGGCCTCGTCCGCGTGGGAGTCCCCGAGCGGTACCTGGACCTCGACCACCCCATGGCCGACGAGCTTGCGTCCGCCATGGAGGGCGGGCAGTGGCTCTACCTGTGGGGTGACGTCGGGACGCGCAAGACCACCTGCGCCGCCGCCGTCGCGACGCGCCTGCACGACAGGGGCAAGTCGCCGCTCATGGTGCCGATGTACCGGGTTCTCGACGAGATCCAGCGCGGCTTCCACGACGGCGGAGACCCGCTGAAGCGCTACGCGGAGGCGGGCTACCTGCTCATCGACGACCTGGGCAAGCGCAGGCCCACGGGCTTCGTGCTCGACAGCCTGTTCCAGCTCATCGACCAGCGCTACTCGTCCATGAGGCCGACGCTGGTGACCACGCAGTACAGGCCGAGCGACCTCGTGCGCAGGCTCGCCGAGCAGGGCGACGCCGACACGGCGAAGGCCATCGTCTCGCGGTTGCGCCACGGGGCGAGGGTCGTCGAGTTCGACGGCCCGGACGGGAGGCTCTCATGATCCTCGACGCCGGCCTGCTGAGGGGATGGCCGAAGGAGCGTGCCGAGCTGTACGGCAAGCCCCACCTCGGAGCCCGCTACACGGGCGGCCGCTCCTACGAGCTGACCCAGCCGCGCTGCTGCGTGTGCGGCAGGCGTGCGACCAACTGCCACCACGTGGCGCAGCGCAGCTGGGGGCAGGAGTTCCGCCTGGTGACGCCGAACGGCACGTGGAACCTGAGAAGCCCGCTGTTCGCCCTGTGCGGCAGCGGCACGACCGGGTGCCACAACAAGTTCCACGGCGGCGCGGGGCTGAGGGCCGAGTGGCGGTGGCGCACCGGGGCGGCCGAGGAGGCATGGTGGTCCGGCACGATGCTCAGGGAGTATCCGCCGCACAGCCCCGACCTCTACCAGTTCGGCTACTGGGCCATAACCGACCGATACGGAAACGAGATCATCCGAGAGGTGAGATGACGATGGAAATCAACACGTGCGAGCAGTACGTGCTCGCCGAGCTCGATTGCGAGCGGCGCAGAAACGAACACCTCGTGGCCGAGAACAGCAAGCTGGCCAGGCAGCTCGACGCCATGGCCAAGAGGGCGAACGGCTACCGACGGATCATCAACCGCCCCAAGACGCCCATCGAGGCGCTGGCCGACGAGGTCATGCGCGAGGAGATGCTGGTCCGCTTCTCCTACGCCCACGTGACGGACGTTAAGGACCTGCGCAGCGGGAAGCTGCTCGGCTTCGACAAATGGTGCCACGAGGCGGCGCGGCTGATTATGCTGCCGGACGACATCAGCGAGGAGGAGCTCATCCGGTTCATGCGCCGGGACCTTAAGAAGGTCTACGACGAGAAGGTGGCCGAATGTACCGAGTAGAGGCCGTCGTGCTCGACATCAGCGAAAGGAGTAAGACCGTTGGCAACCGAGATTAACCCGCTCGTCATCCCGTTCGACAGCCTGCTGGTGACGAGGAGCAAGCGGGAGTACCGCGAGATCGTCCGGGGCTGGGGCGAGGAGCCGTTCGAGCTCGAAGGCCTTGACGGCGCGACCTCGGCGGTGCGCGGCAAGGGCCTCGTCATCTGGGTCAGCAAGAAGCTCAATGGGCACGACCTCTACGGGCTCGCGGCACACGAGGCGACCCACGCAGCCTGCGACATGCTAGACATGATCGGCGAGGACGACCCCGCCGCCGAGGAGCTGGCCTACATGGTGCAGTCCATCACCGTGGGCATCATCCTCGCCTGCGAGGGGGTGTAACGATGACCAGGAACGTCTACGGCGGCTACTGCCGCGAGTGCGGCAGATGGACGCCTCCGGGCTTCGGGCACTTTGAGCGCCGGGGCCGAAAGTGGCTCGTCCACTGCGTCAAATGCGCGAGCGGGCGCGAGCTGCCGCCCGAGGGAGACCAGGCGGCGCAAGAAATGCAGAAGCACATCCAGAACATGAAGCGCGACGGGCGCTACGGAAAGAGAGGATACCGATGAGCGACATCGAGAAGAACCAGACGACCGAGGAGACCGCGACCGTGAAGAAGGCCATGATCTCCCAGCCCATGGCGGGCAAGACCGACGAGGAGATCGCCGCAACGCGCGACCTCGCGGTGGCGAAGCTGCGCCAGATGGGCTACGAGGTCGTGAACACGCTGTTCACCGACGAGTGGTACAGCGACGAGGCCATGGAGGAGCGCGGCGTGGTTCAGGTCCCGCTGTGCTACCTCGCAAAATCACTCGAGAACATGAGCCTTTGCCACGCGGCCTACTTCGTGAAGGGCTGGGAGGGCGCCCGCGGCTGCAAGATCGAGCACGAGGCCGCCGAGGCCTACGGGTTGGAGGTGCTCCATGAGTAGCATCGACCCGGAGACGTTCAGCGTGGCGATGGCGCGGCTGCTGAAGGCATTCAGCGATGTAGTCGAGACCGTCGCCGAGGCTCTGCGCGAGTGCATCGCCCGCGGGTTCAGGGACGCCGACAGGATCATGAGGAAGCTCATGAAGGCGCTCGACCCGAGGTGGCAGCGCCGCCGCCGTCGCGCCCTCGCCCGCTCCCGTCGCAACAACCTGTACCTGAAGAGCATCGGGAGGTGCCGGTGATGGGCGGCAAGAGGCGTTTCACGGATGAGCAACTGCGCGAGCGCAGGAACCGCCAATGGTGGGAGTCCCGCGCCCGCTGCGGGTACGCGACAGTCTGTCCGGAGTGCGGGGGCTACACGCTCTCGCCCTCCGGCTACCACAGGGCGTGCGCCAAGAGTGCCGGCCTGGCACTGACGAGGGAGACATCATGACCGACAGGTACGTTTTCAACCCGGACATCCACGAGGACTGGACGCCTCCCGCGCACCGCTGCGGAAACTGCGCCCACCACGAGCACGAGGTCGTCGAGGTCGAACGCATCGCCAAGGACGGCAGCGAGCTTGCTGGGCCGACCGAGGGCACGTGCTGCTACTGCACGCATGACGGCAAGCACTTCATCACCGGCGACAACGACCACTGCGACTACTGGGAGGCGGCGGAATGACGAGACACGTGCTGAAGGTCGACTTTAAGTACGCCAATGCCATCCTGAACGGCAAGAAGTCGTTCGAGGTGAGGAAGAACGACCGCAACTTTATGGTCGGCGACGAAGTCGTGTTCAAGGTCCTCATCGACAAAGGCAGCTACGCAGGAGCCGTGGCGGCGCACCCGCTCAACGGGATTGTCTACAGGATCGACTACGTGCTCAACAACTTCGAGGGCCTCGCGCAGAAGTACGTCGCCTTCAGCATATCGAGGGAGGGATGATGGCAATTATCGAAATGCCCAAGGGCGTGACCCCATTCACGCTCCCCGAGTATGCAACGCCCAACGAATGGGCCGAGGCTTTCAACGTGAGCTTGAGGACGCCCGGCAGCATCCGCATCTGCCGCGACATGTCCTTTGTACTGCTGGGGCTAGATAGGTGATAGCAATGGCGAATATCGAGTTACCAAAAGATGCCGAGGGCCACGAGATTCCGCTGGACACCAAGATCTTGTACAACGAGGACGGCAAGTGTTTTAAGGTCAACCGCTTTACCTATTCCGTGGTACAGACGATGCCCGGCCTAAAGTGGGGCGTCGTGTTCATGGATTGCCGATATGACTATTGCAGCTCCTTCTACCTCACGCCACCGGAACCGCCCGACAGCTGGGAGGAGCTGGAAGAGGACTTGGGCAGAGGCGCGGACACGCTGGATTACGAAGCCTGCGCCTATTTTGGCAAGAGTGCATGCGACTGTTCATTGTGCATCGCCGACAAAGGCGGAACCTGCGAAAGGGTTGCCATGCGCGACATCCTCACCCGCATCCGCAAGCTGAGGGGTGACGATTGATGGGCGGAACCAAATTGAAGCCCTGCCCGTTCTGCGGTGGCACCAATGCGGCGACAAGATGCTCGCGCAGGGGTGAGTACGGGGAAACGCTCTACCCGTTCTATTTCGTCAGGTGCTGCAGCTGCGGGGCCAGGGGGCCGATAGTCGGCGGGTACAGATTCCCCGGCTCGGAGGATAGGTGCAGAAGGGTTGCCGTTGACGTGTGGAACAGGAGGGAACAGTGATTACCGACGAGCAGCGCCGCGAGGTAGCCGATGAGCTGCGCAGGCTCACCGATGGATGCCATAACAGCGGGGTTCTAGATTCAGAAATCTTGGGCGTTCTTGAAGTCGGGTGCACCGATATTCCAGGTTACTCCGATGCATACGACGTGGATGTGCTTGCCGACCTAATCGACCGTCCGATATATAGACCCGTCATACCAAACGCAATGGAGGGCTACGTGTTTTGTCCTCAATGCGGTGCGGAAATCGGCGAGTACGGCGTGCCGAACTACTGCCATAGCTGCGGGGTGGCGATCTCGATGAATGCCAAGCGCAATAGCAGGAAGGGGATGTAGAGATGCTCGTAATCGAAAAAAAGGACGTGCCCGAGGACTGCACGACATGCCTGTACTGCCGCTTCAACGGGTGCGCCAACGCCGACCGCCAGAAGGACTGGATGCACTACCGCGTGTGGAAGGGCCTCGAGCAGTGCCCGAGCTGGTGGCTCGACCAAAACCGATTCGAGAGGGCGTGACGCGATGGCAACCGAATACGTTTTGGACGCCGAGAAGATCGCCCACTGGAGAATCGACAACCACATGCCGCTCAAGCAGCTGGCGCGTGAGGCCGGCGTCAACCTCAGCAGCCTGGGCCATGCCATCCGCGACGGCCGGGAAGTGAAGATGAACCTGCTGCTCAACCTCGCGGAGGCGATGGGCGAAGACCCGCGGGACATCGTGAGGAAGAAAGACATGACGAACGAGAAGGCGGATGGGCGGTGACCGGCGTGGAGGATAGCGAGACACCCGAGCGCTGCAGGGCGTGCTATATCGCCGGGTCTTGCGGTGGAGACAACCCGCGCCGCAAGAACGGCTGGAAGGACTGCCCGTTCCCGTCTGTTCAGATTGGCCTGCCCCGGATCTCAATCAATCCGTGGCAGTTCGAGGGCTTTTGGGGCGCCGCTGGCGAACACGGGCGGATTACGACAAGAAGGGGAATCTGATGACGGACTGTGAACCGAAAAGCGGCTGGAACCTCCCGCCGGGGTGCTTCGAGGGCGACCCCGGCGCACCGTGGAACAGGGAGGAGCCGAGGACCTGCGGCGAATGCTCGCACCTGCGCGAGGGCTGCTGCGACTACGGCGTCTGCGAGCTCGAGTTCGAGGAGGCGTTCGAGAGCGACCCGGACGTCGGCACGGACGACCCCGGAGCCGAGTGGCACGCAGCGTGCTGGGCTCGCGACTGGATCGTCGACCACTATAAGGACATGCAGGAGGACACGTGCGAGCGATGCGACTGCTGACCGCCTCGGCGCTCGCCCTCCTGCTCGGAGTCCTGGCCGTCGAGGCCTGGACCGTTCGGATGCTCGCGACGGGGCTGGCCCTGCTGGCCCTGCTCGCCTGCGGTTAGGGGGCGTTCTTGAGAAACGTCAACTGGGGCTGCCTGCTCGTTCTGGCGGCGGCCCTGATCATTGATGCGGTGGCGGTGTGGGCGGCCGTGTCGCTCGCCCGCCTGTTGATTGGAGTTTGATATGCAGGATTGCGTTATCGTCGGCACCGTCGCCACGTTCGACGGGGTGAGGCCCGACAAGGAGCTGGCGCTGAAGGTGCTCGAGGAGGCATCCGAGGTCTACAACGCCTGGCAGGTGTGGGACAGCCTCCAGGGCGAGGACGCCAAGTTCGAGAGCGCCCAGCTGCTCATCGAGGAGTGTGCCGACGTCATCCAGGCAACGGCGAACCTCGCCAAGGCCATGGGCCGCGACGACTTGCGCCTCGACATGGAGGACTGCGAGGACAGGAACCGCGCCCGCGGGCGCATCACCGGCGAGAAGCCCTATCCCCATGCCTGCGGGCGCGAGGGATGCAGGCGCTACGTTTTCGTGCCGGTGCCATCGCCTCGTGGGGTTCTGGGCAAGCTCAAGGCCAAGATCGGGGGCCTGAAGTGAACCGGATGCAGAAGGTAATCGCCGCGGTCGTGTATATCGGAAGTATCGTGGCGGTATCGTTGCTCGTGATCGGTACCTGTTCCCTGCTCCTTCGCTGGGTTGCCGGTATCTGGGGCCTGATCTAGAGCCCTGAAGGCATGAGAAAAGGCCCCTAGAATCGCTTCTAGGGGCCTTTCTGCTATCGGTGGTACTCGATGCCCTCGGTTATGGGTTTCTCGGCTGCTATGGCCTGCTGGAGCTCTTTCCTTGCATCCCTCAAGATCTTCAGCAGCTCGCACCATTGCATGGGCTCCCTGCTACTCATCGCCCATGAACCTCCCGACGAGGCCCTGGGCGCGGAGCAGTGAGGCCTTGCCGTCGAGCCCCAGCTGCTCGATCTGCTCCGCGTTGGTCGCGAGCGTCACGGCCCCGCCGCAATCATGGACTATGAAGCCGTACCTTTGCGCGAGCTCCATGACCTCCTCCCAATGGGAGTCCCAGTCCTCAATTACCGCGCGGCCTCCCTCTACCTGAAGCCTCGCCTTGATCGCATATGATCCGTACGTCATCGTTACTCCTTCGGTTAGTTGTAGGTGTCGCATATGCTCGGGGTTCCGTCCCATAGGGTCAGGGTTCGGTATCCCATGTGGAGCTCGGGACGGCTCCCGTCCCGCGTCGAGTCGTGGAGCTTGAGGCGCTGCCCTCTCTCGCTCCTCTCCCTGCCCATCCACGGGTCGCTGGTGAAGCGACCGGGCACCGGGAGGTACTTGCGCTCCCACCCGTAGGGGTCTGCGCATCCCTCGAACGTGCCCTCTATGGGCCTGATCGTCGCTGTCTTCGCTGTGGCCCTGATGGTCTGGTAGAAGCTGCCGTCGCACTCGAAAATATCGCCCGTCTTAACCTTCATCGTCTGCCCCTCTCTGATGATCGGGGCAGGGCCTGTAGCCCTGCCCCTGTGCTGTCGCTATGGCCGGGAGGAGGTTGCCCCTCGGGGCCTCCACGCGGCGGCTCCTCACCGCGTCGCGGCCCTGCTGCATCCCTCGGCTGATGCTGTCGCTGTTGGAGGCCCGGAGGCCCTTCCTGCGTGAGTCCCGCAGGCCGAGGCCGTCGAAGTAGTCCTCGACCTCCTTCGGGCAGACGATCATCAGCTCGAAGCACTGCTTCTCGAGCTCCGCCCGCACCCCGGCGACGAACCCGATGACGAAGTTCGAGTAGGCGTCCGGGTCGGTGTATGCGAAGTCCTGGTACTCGCCGGCGAGCCTGTGGCAGACCTCGAGCAGGTTCGTGTAGACGATCTCGGCCGCCTCGCTGTCGGCCTTGTAGCCGACGAAGTGGAACTCGTACTTCCGCGCGGTCACCCGGTGCTGGTAGACCTTGCACCTGAAGTTGTCGGCGATCGCCAGCGCGAGGCTCGGAGCCCAGGCCTTCGAGGTGCTCCCGGTCGTGGTCTCGGCCACGCGCCTCACCTCGTCGGCGAGCTCCCACTCCTCCACGTCGTTGTCCGCGATGAGCTTCTGGGCCTTGAGTGCGAACTGGATCGCCTCGGCCTCGTTGCACCCGTTCTCGACGCTGTGCTCGCGAAGCTTCTTGATTTTCTCGATAATCCTCTCTCGATCCATCCTATAGCCTCCTTAATGGGAGGGGCGAGGCCCCTCCCGGTAGTCGTCCGTTACTTTTCCCATAGGTAGCCGAATGCCTCGGCTATCCTCGGGATCTCGATTGCCCTCTTCGGCGCGAAGTAGGTCTCGCGCTCGAAGAAGTTCATGCCGTACTTCCTGTTGATCTCCTCGAGCTCTGCCAGGTTGAAGTAGCCCATCTCGGGGACCGCCCCGAAGACGAACCCGAACATGTCGCCCGTCTCCTCGTCGTACTCGGTGGCGTATAGGTCCCAGCCGTTGATGCAGCTGAACCAGTGGCCGTACACGATCGTGTCGGCCTTCTTGCCGTCCTGTGAGTAAAGGGGCGGGAGCTTCTTCTGCAGCTCTTTCGTGAGTAGCTTCTGCATGTTATGGTCTCCTGTGTGTTGTCGTGGGAGGCCCCTTCTCGGGGCCTCCTGCTTGCCCTAGGCCGCCTGCTCTGCCGGTCTGATGGGGTTTACCTCGCCAATGTTCCAATCAATGGCCTTGGCGCTCTGCCATTTGCCTTGATCGTCCATGTAATAGAAGCCATGCTTCCCGAAGTACTTCCTGACCTTCAAGGCCCCTGACTCGATGCCATCGGCTATGACCTGCTTTCGAAGGTCTTTCACCATGTAAATAATGGCCTCCTCGTCACTGTTGGTCTTGAATGCCTCGGTTACCTGTGCAAGGTAGTTATCGCAAGCCCTCATGATCTCCACTTGCTCGTAATCGGCTCGGGGGATCTCGTTAATTGGCCTGTGCTTCGTGGCCTCTACTGTGTACCTGCCAAGCTCTGGAAAAGCCATGTACTCGTTTACAAGCTTCAAGGCTGTTGCAAGCTCTAGGCCATCCTTTCGGCCCTGGGGGCCTTTCCTGAAGTAGCCTCGTGCTCGCATACCCTCAACTATGGCTAGAATCGTGTGGTTGCTCACCAGCTGACCACTTACCACCAGATCTAAACTCTGCTGCTCTGCCATCTCTGTAGCCTCCTTATTCGGTTCTAAAGCTGCTTGCTAACTCTGTGGGCTTTGTGGCCCTCATTGCTGACAACTGAATTATTGCACAATAATTAGTGTGCTATAGGCAGAATGCACAATAGCTATTGTTCTACACAATACCTGCACAATTGCTATTGTTGTATCCCTATTGCTATTGCTGTATCATCAGGGGATCAGATCAAGGCATGAAGGGAGGTTGCATGACACCGACTGAGGCGCTTAAAGAAATGCTAGACCGTTCCGGCATGAGCATGTACGCGCTTTCAAAGGCCATGGGCAAGAGCAGGAACTACGTTCAGAATACGATCAAACAAGGTTCCGACCTAGGCGCGGGAAACCTCGCGCTCATGGCTTCTCACATGGGCTTTAAGCTGACGTTGAACGGGATGGGTGAACCCATCGAGATAACGGAGAGGAGCGAAGATGCCGACGATAATCAAGGGCCAGCCGACTAGCGCCGAGATTCGCAAGCGGCTCAAGGCGGAAGGACGCCCCGTGGTGCTTTCCTGCTCGCTGGGCAAGGACTCGCTGGCCGCCTGGGTGGCGCTTGAGGACGAGGGTATAGAGGTCTTGCCGATCTACTACTGGTCTATCCCGGGCCTTCCGATGGTCGAGCAGAACGTGCGAACCATCGAGAAGGTGTTCGGCGTGAAGATACACCAGTACCCGCACCCCAGATGGTCGAGGACGCTCAACAACTGCGTGTTCCAAAGCCCGGCGCACTGTGACGTGATCGAGGCCGCGAACATGCCGGTCTACAGCTACGACGACATGCGCCCCTACATCCTCGAGGACCTCGGCCTGCCCGATGACACGTGGTTCTGCGACGGCGTACGCGCCTGCGACAACCCGTACCGTCGAGCCAGCCTCACCAAGCACGGCCTCATGAAGCAGACCACGCACAAGGCCTCGGTGGTTGCGGACTGGACGAAGGCAGAGGTCATGGATGCGATCGCCCGCAGGGGCATCGGCCTGCCTCCGGACTACGAGCTGTTCGGGCGCAGCTTCGACGGCCTGGACATGCGCTTCATGAAGCCCCTGCGCGAGAAGCGCCCCGACGATTTCGCCGTGGTCAAGAAGTGGTACCCGTTCATCGAGGCAGACGAGAAGAGGTGGGAGCACTATGGGCTTTAAGTTTGAGAAGCCGAAGAAGGCGCGTAAAGAGGCTAAGGCGGCCGATGAAGCGCAGCTGACCGACCACCAGAAGAGCTACCGGGACCGCGAGAAGCGCGAGGAGAAGCGCTTCCAGATGGCCGTCGATTCCGGTTTCTGGATCTGCTTCTGCTTCCATGACGCAGGCGAGCGCGGGCGCTTCGCCGACCTGGTCAAGGCCGATGCCGAGGGCTGGACGTTCGGCGACCTCGTCCGCCCCGTGTTCGAGGAGCGCATAGGCCTCCAGAACAAGAGGCAGTTCAAGCCCAAGGAGCAGAAGGGCACGCCCGTGCCCAACCCGCTCGACTCGGTGGAGACAACCGACAGCCTCGAGGGCGACAGCTTCGCGGAGGCCGCGGCGATCCTCAAGGCGTTCGAGTCGCTCGAGGTCCTTCCCTACTACGAGAACGTCTGGAGCAGCGCGTACTACGTGGTGTGCGTGTTCCGCGACTCCGACGACCTCGAGAGCTTCATCAGGGAGTTCGCCATGGCGAAGTACGGAGACCTGTACATGGACGGCTCCAAGGTCCTCGAGGCACTCGAGGGCTGAGGCCAATCTCACGCGCATAGGAGAATGTAGGCGTCCTTCGGGACGCCTTTTTTGTTCCCTAGAAACGAGAGGAGGCAGGCATGTTCGGTCGTATTCGCCGCGCAGCGGGAAACATCGCCAACCGAGTGCGCTCCGCGTTCAATCGCGGTCGCGGCAGCTCTTCCGGCCGCTCCTCCTACTAAGGGGGAACCCAGGGCCAGCGCGATCCTAGTGCGCTGGCCCTTTCCATCGACAGACCACACCAGAGAGGAGTGAACGAATGGCATCCAAGAGGGAGAAGCCCACGCTTCCCACCGATACCGACTGGCCCGCCGAGACCGTCACGTGGTTCAACGCGTGGCGCGACGACCGCTGCAGCGACCGCTGGGACGAGCGCCAGTGGCAGTACGTCATGGACACCGCCATCGTCCACGCCCTCGTGTACGGCTCCAACGACTTCGGCGCGCTCGCCGAGCTTGACAAGCGCCTGCGCTTCATGGGCCTCACGTTCGAGGACTAGCCCATGAACGACGGAAACCTGATCAAGCCGAAGCGCGACCAGACACCCGAGCAGCGCCGCGCGGCGGCGTCGAAGGCGGGCAAGGCCGCGGCGAAGAAGCGCCGGGAGAAGAAGGAGCTGCAGGAGATCGCCAAGACCGTCCTGCACATGCCGTTCGAGGGCACGGACGCCGAGCTGGACGAGCTGGAGGGCATGTCCTTCGAGGAGTACCCCGACCGCAGGCTCACCGTGTCCGAGATAAGCGTGCTCAAGGTGGCCAAGAAGGCCATGCGAGGCGACATCGCCGCCCTGCAGTTCCTCCGCGACACCGCCGGCGAGAAGCCGGTCGAGAAGGTCGAGGTCGCCGCCGACGTGTCCGGCGCCTGCGAGGAGATTGGCAGGCTGATAGAGGCGAGACGCAATGCCGACAAGGGCTGAGCTGATCGACCTCGTGTACGACTGCCCCGCCGAGATAGCCGTGAAGCTCGGGTACGACAAGCTCACGAGGCTGCACAACGACTGGATCAAGGAGATGGTGTTCGGCACCGAGGACGAGACGATCCAGGCGCACCGCGGCTCGTTCAAGACGACGTGCCTGCACATCTCGTTCGCGTTCATCCTCGTGCTGTTCCCCGGCGAGCGCGTCATCTTCATGCGCAAGACCGACGACGACGTGGCGGAGGTCATGACGGCGACCGCCAACGTCCTTAGCTCCGGGTGGTTCCGGGCGCTCGCGCGGATGCTCTACGGCACCGAGCTGGTGCTGACCCGCGCCACGCAGTCGGCGGTATCGACGAACCTCAAGCAGGGCGTGTCGGGCGCACCCCAGCTCCTCGGGCTCGGCTGCGGCGCCTCGCTCACCGGCAAGCACGCCGACAAGGTGTTCACGGACGACATCATCAACCTGAAGGACCGCGTCTCGGCGGCGGAGCGCGAGCGCATCAAGTTGATATACCAGGAGCTCCAGAACATCCGCAACCGAGGCGGGCGCATCTTCAACACGGGCACGCCCTGGCACAAGGACGACGCCTTCCAGCTGATGCCCAACATCCGCCGGTGGAGCTGCTTCGAGACGGGCCTGATGACCCGCGAGGAGATAGAGCGCATAAGGGCGAGCATGTCGCCGTCCCTGTTCGCGGCCAACTACGAGCTGAAGCACATCGCCGACGAGGACGCCATGTTCACCAACGCGCAGTTCTTCGGAGACCCGTCCATGCTCCACGACGGCATAGGCCACATCGACGCGAGCTACGGCGGCGAGGACTTCACCGCCTTCACCTGCATCAGGGAGAGCGGCGGCATCTGGTACGCCCACATCCGCATGTGGCACAGGCACGTGGACGACTGCCTCGGGGAGATCCTGAAGGAGTGCAAGGCCCTGCGCATAGGCAGCATCTTCTGCGAGACGAACGCGGACAAGGGCTACCTGCGCAAGTCCATCATCAAGAGGGGGCACCCGTGCTGCGCCTACTCGGAGTCCGAGAACAAGTACATCAAGATCAGCACGCACCTGCGCAGCCAGTGGGCCAACGTCAGGTTCCTCGACTGCGACGGGTACCCGCTCGACGCGGAGGCCCTCAACCAGGTGCTCGACTACAGCGAGAACGCGGCGCACGACGACATGCCCGACTCCTTGGCCAGCGCCATAAGGCAGTGGCAGTGCAAGCCTGCGCTCAAGTTCTTCAAGGGAGGTATCTAAGTGTCACACGAGTTCCATTCGTTCTACTACGACCAGATGCAGCGCGAGCCGTCCACGGACGACTTCCGCCTGCCCGCCGACACAGAGATGACCGAGGGGCTGCTCCAGCGCCTGGTCGACGAGTTCGAGCAGGACCACAAGCCGCGCTACGAGTACCTGGACAAGGTGTACGACACGCACTACGCGATCTTCGACCGGTCCTGGCGGAGGAAGCCGGACTACAAGCCGGACAACCGCCTGTCCGCCGACTTCTGCTACACCATCACGGACACGTTCGAGGGCTACTACATCGGCGTACCCATGACGCTTTCGGTCAAGGGGGAGGACGGTGGGCGCAAGAAGGCCGTGGAGGAGTTCATCGCCGACTATACGGCGAGAAACTTCCAGGAGGACGTGGACGCCGAGCTGTCGGAGATGGCGTCGAAGTTCGGCCACGCCTACGAGATGCTGTACCAGGACGACGAGGGCCTGCCGCGCTCCGTCGCAGTATCCCCGCTCACGTCGTTCATGGTCTACGACGACTCCGTGCTGAAGCGCCCCATGTTCTTCGTCCGCTGGTTCTACGGCGACGACGGCGCGATCAAGGGCAGCTATTCCGACGCCCGCGAGGTCGTGCCGTTCAGGCGCGGCGATGCCGGCTTGGAGTTCGGCGAGCCCGAGGGCCACAGCTTCGGCAGCGTGCCGGCCGTCGACTTCCGCCAGAACACCAAGGGGCGCGGCCTCTACGAGGGCGTGCTCTCCATGGTCGAGCAGTACAACGCGGTGCTGTCCGAGAAGGGCAACGACGTCGAGTACTTCAGCGACTGCTACATGGTCGTGAAGGGCAAGGAGCTCAACGAGGACGAGATAGAGAACATCCGCGAGAACAGGATCATCAACCTGTTCGGCGACTCGCTGGAGGGCCTCGACGTGCTGTTCCTGGCGAAGCCCAACGCCGACTCCGTGCAGGAGAACCTCATCAACCGCCTCGAGCAGCTTATCTTCAAGATGGCGATGGTGCCCGACATCACCTCCGACAGCTTCGTCACCGCCTCCGGCATAGCGCTCAAGATGCGCATGATGCCCATGAGCAACCTCGCCCGCAAGAAGGACCGCAAGTTCAAGCGCGGCGTGCAGGAGAGACTGAAGCTCCTTGCCGCCTACCCGCTGAGCCAGGGCTTCAGCGGCGACGACTGGAAGGCGGTCGAGGTGACCATGCACCGCAACATGCCGGACGACCTGGAATCCGAGGCGGGCGTCGCCGGGCAGCTGTCCGGCATCGTGTCCGAGGAGACGCAGCTTTCCGTGCTCTCCTGCGTGAGCGACCCGAAGGCCGAGATGAAGCGCAAGCGCGAGGAGCAGGACGAGAAGGCCGACGCGATAAGCGGTGGTATGCCGACCAACAGGACGGCGCCGCATGACGAGAACCAAGACGAGGATGGGACGAACGATGAAGGTAGCGATCTATAACCGAGGCAGGCAGCTGGCAATCCGAGAGCAGCCGAGCGCCGACGCCGCGGTAATCGGCACAATCGGCGACGGGTGCGCCATGCGCGTCGAGGACGCGGCGCCCGGATGGCTCGAGCTGCTCGGCGGCGGGTACATCAACGCCAGCTTCGTCACCGTCGGCACGCTGGTCGGCGAGACGACGTACACCGTCAAGGAGCGGACGGAGGAGCCCGCCGAGAACGAGGCCACGGCAGCCGTGACCGAGGCCGTGACAGCCGAGCCCGAGAGCGATGAGCCGGAGCCGGACGATGACGGCACGCTGAAGGCCATGAAACTCAACGAGCTCCGCGAGCTCGCGAAGGGAAGCGGCATCGCGCTGCCCAAGAACGCGACCAAGGCCCAGATCATCGAGCTCCTGATGGGCAGCGATGAGTAAGCCGAACGACGAGTACTGGCGCGAGCGCAGGGACGAGTTCCTGATCCAGCTGGAGAAGGACGAGACGGCCCTGCGCGGGCGGCTCGAGAAGGTGTACGCCAGCGAGGCAGCGAAGCTCGACCGCCTCATAGCCGCCTACTACGCCAAGTACGGCGAGGACAAGGTCATCGAGTACCGCAGGCTGCTGCAGTCCATCAGCGCCGAGGACAAGACCCTGCTCATGGAGCGCATGGACGAGTTCGCGCGGAAGTATCCGCAATACGCCGATCTCATGCCGGTGCGAGAGTCCATCTACCGGCTCAACGAGCTAGAGGCCATCCAGATGCAGATACGCCTGCAGCAGTACGAGATAGGTGCCATCGAGCGTGCGGAGCTCGAGCGCCACTTCACCGAGCAGGCCCGCCGCGCGGCGAACATCGCCGCCGAGGAGCTGGGTTTCGGGAAGGACTTCTACGGCTACAACTCCGAGATCGTCAAGGCGACCGTCGGCGCGGCGTGGGCGTCCGGAGGTGACTTCTCCGCGCGGATATGGGCGAACCGCGAGAAGCTGGCGGGATACCTCAACGACGACTTCTCGAAGCTGGTGGCACGCGGCGTCTCCTATGACGAGATCTCGCGCGAGCTCCGCGAAAGGCTGAACCACAGCGGCACGCGCACGGCGATGCGCCTCGTGTACACGGAGGGCACGTACCTCTTCAACGAGGCGCAGGCCAGAGTCCACGAGCAGGACTTCGACTGCTACGCGCTCAGCTGCATCCACGACGGCAGGGCCTGCAAGGCGTGCCGGGACCTCGAGGCATACCAGAAGCAGCACCCGGCCAAGCTGTCCGAGCGGATGCCCGGTACGAACTTCCCGCCGATGCACCCGTGGTGCCGCTGCTCCTACACCGTCGAGGTCGACGACTGGGACGAGTGGATAGACAACTACGTGCGGAAGCGTGGCGGGGACTCGGCGACCCACGCGATGCGCCTGCGCTCCGACGCCATGGTGCGCGAGCCCGACACCACGTCGTTCCTGCAATCGCTCCAACGCGCCGGCTCGCTGCTCGCCAACCCCGAGTACAGGCTGAAGGGCCAGCAGTCGCTCGCGCGGAAGATACGCACGGACTCGTACAAGGACGTGGTGACGGAGCAAGAGGCGGCCGACGGCATCCATGACGTGCTGAGGTACACCTACAGCCTCCAGGCGGAGAGCTTCGCCGACGAGTTCGCCCGCATCAGGGCCGCGCTCGAGAAGGCGGGATATACTGTCGTCAAGGTCAAGAACACGCTGAAGGACACCGGGGTGACGTACCGCGGCGTCAACTGCCAGTTCGAGACGCCGGACGGCTTCAAGTTCGAGCTCCAGTTCCACACGCCCGAATCTCTGGCGCTGAAGGAGGACGAGCTGCACAAGCTCTACGAGGAGGCCCGGCTTCCCGATACCGACCCGAAGCGCAGGGCGGAGCTGGTCCGGCGCATGATAGAGCTGTCCGACGGGCTGACGACCCCGCCGAATATCGAGGAGGTGCGCAAATGACCTACTACACCGACGAGTCCGGCAGGCGCGTCTCGCGCATCGACCTCGAGGCCTGGACCGCCGAGACCTACAACTTCACGCTAGGGCGATGGCACGACGACACGGAGCTGTGGGACGTGCTCATAGGCGAGCTATGGCTCGATGAGATAAGCCGGGACGAGGCCGAGGCGATAATCCGCAGGCGCGACAAGGCGATCCACCGATAGAACCGAATACCCTTCTCACCGCCACGGTAGAACGGAGCCCCCACACGGGGGCTTTTCTTTTGCCGATTGGAGGAGACGTGATCAGGGTCGAGTACATCACGCGCCGGGGATGCCCCGCGTGCGAGGCCTACCGAAAGGCGGTCATCGAACCGCTCGCATCCGAATACCCGGGGCAGGTGCGCGAGCACTGGGCATGGGACGGCCTCATGGAGAGGCTGAACAACTCGGAGCGCATAACGCGAGTCCCCATGGTGGTGCTCACGGACGACGGCGAGGAGGCCATGCGCTTCGCCGGGCTGCCGACGCTCGAATGCCTCGAGGACGCGCTAGACCCCTCGTAGCGGCCGAATCTCACGCACGCGGGACACTAGCCGGGTCAAAGACCGACCGAGCGTTGAAGTCGCTAAAAGCCACGGCATCGGGCAGGCGTGGAACCCGCTAAAAGCTACGGAAACACGTGCAGGCATGAGCCACGAGAAACCTTATGGAGGGTGCGAAGACATGGCGAAAGACGGAAACCGACAGAAGTTCGCGGACATCGCGGGGGGCAACCAGACACCGCCGCAGGGCGGCGGAACCGACCCCGCAGGCGACGGCACCGAGGGAGCCGATGGCGACGACGGCGAGGGCGGAGAGCCCGGCGGCGAGGGCGGCACAGACCCCAAGCCGGCAGGCAAGACCTACACCGACGACGAGGTGAACGCGATCGTCCAGCAGAAGCTCGCACGCGAGAGCAAGAAGCTCGAGAAGCGCATCCGCGAGGAGCTGGCGCAGCAGGCCGACGACAAGCGCAGCGAGGCCGAGAAGCTGGCAGGCATGAACGACCTGCAGCGCGCCCAGTACGAGCTCAAGAAGGCCCAGGGAGAGAAGGCCGCGCTCGAGCGCCGCATCAACCTGTCCGAGCAGATGGGCGTCGCGCGTTCAGAGCTCAAGGCCGCGGGCATCGACCTCGGCGACGAGCTCCTGTCCATGTTCGTCACGGAGAAGGCCGACGACACCAACGCCGCCATCTCCAAGATCAAGGAGCTCTTCCCCAAGGCGGTCGACGCCGCCGTGCAGGAGGCACTCAAGCGACAGCCACCGAAGGACGGCGCGAGCGGCAAGCCGCAGCAGTCCTACGCGGCAAAGTTCGCATCCGATTACAGCAACCGAATGAACGGAGGAAAGAAAGATGGCGCTCAATAAGGCGTTCACCTACGGCGAGTCCGAAAGCATCCTCGATTCCGAGGTGGGCATCGTCGCAAAGACCCGCACCGCCACGCAGGCCATGGCCTCGGAGGTCGACGGCCGCAAGGTCATCAAGGCGGGAGCACTCTTCACGGGCACGTCCGAGTACGGCGTGTTCCTCGAGGACTACGACATGACCGACACCGACAAGTGCCCGGCCGCAATCATCTTCCAGGGCCGCCTCAAGGCCGACAAGGTATCCGCCGAGGCCAAGGCCAAGAAGACGACCCTTGCCGCCGCAGGCCTCTACCTGGTTTAACGAAAGGAGAATCGGAACATGCGACTCATTTCCGACCTCATCACCGAGCGCGAGATGCTCGATTTCTCTCAGGGCTTCAACGTCCAGCGCAACTACACCGGCTCCCGCCTCCTGCCCGACCGCAAATCGCAGTACATCGAGGCCGAGTACACCCGCCTCGCCGAGAACGGCAACCTGCCCACCGTGGCAATGATCCACGGCTTCGACACCGAGGCGCACATCGGCTCCCGCGTCCCCTTCGAGCGCGTCGAGACCGAGTCCCTGCTCATCAAGGAGAAGATCAACCTCTCCGAGCGCCTGCGCCGCATCACCCGCGGCCTCGACATGAACATGGACTCCGTCCGCCGCTACGTGTTCGACGACATCGCACGAACCGCCGAGTCTGTCGTCTCCCGCGTCGAGAAGGCCAAGATGGAGGCACTCGCCACGGGCAAGATGACCATCAACGAGAACAACGTGTCCATGGTGGTCGATTTCGGCGTGCCGGACGACCAGATGGTGACCGCCAAGTGGGCCGTCGCCGGTGCCGACATCCTCGGCGACATCGACACGTGGGTGACCATCGCCAACGGCAAGGGCCAGACCCCCACCGTGGCGCTCACCTCCAAGAAGGTGTTCTCCCTCATCCAGCGCAACGCCTCCGTTCAGAAGGCCATCTTCGGCGTGAACGGCGCCGGCGTCCTGCCGAGCCTCGCGCAGGTGAACAACCTGCTCGCCCAGCAGTTCGACGGCCTCGCCCTGCAGATCGACGAGGAGCGCTACGGCATCATCGACTCCGCCGAGAACCCGACGACCGTTACACAGGGCCGCTTCTTCCCCGAGGACAAGTTCGTCCTGCTCTCCACGGGCTACGACGGCTCCGTGGGCACCGGCCTCTGGGGCGTGACGCCCGAGGAGCTCGAGCAGGGCGGCGCGTTCGACGAGAAGCGCCAGCAGCAGTTCGTCACCTGCACCCGCTGGAACACCCCCGACCCCGTGGCGACGTGGACGAAGGCCTCCGGCGTGTTCATCCCCGTGCTCCCCAACGTCTACGGCCACATCATCGCGACCATCGACACGACTTCCGCCGCGTCCGCCGACGGCCTGGACGGCTAGCCATGAGCGACCTCGTAGCCCGCGTAAAGGCGCGTTACCTGCCCGACGAGGCGGTTCCCGAGGACTCCGCCATCGAGGAGATGCTTCGGACGGTCTCAGACCGGCTGCTCATCCGCCTCAAGGTCAAGACGCTCCCGGCGCTGGCAGAGTCCATCGCGGTAGACGCCGCCGTGAAGGCCCTGCGCCTGCGCGGCTACGAGGGCAGCTCCTCCGAGTCGGCATCTGACGGCGGCAGCATGTCCAACTCGTTCATCGACGACGTGCTGTCCGCCTACTCGGCCGACATCGAGGCCCTGCGCGACGTCTGCCGCCCCAGGGGCATCAAGTTCATGGGGGCGCGGCGATGAAGTGGTACAGGGCCAGGGCGTTCAGGCGCGAGCAGACCGGCACCGACGAGCTGCGCAACCCCGTCTGCTCGACCGTCGAGGCGTTCGACTTCTTCGTTCGCCTCGGCCCCTGCCACGGCGTGCGCAGCAGCACCGAGGGCAACGCGTTCGACAGCGTCGCCCGCACCCTGCTCACCAAGCGCCCGAGCGCCGACTTCGACGGCATCCGCAACGTCGAGGTCAAGGACTGCGCCTACGAGGTCGAGAACGTCATGCGCGACGGCGAAACGACCGTCGTGAGCGTCAAGAGGTGCAAGCCATGGGCCTCGTGATACGCGACGTGAACGACCTCGCGGGGAAGCTGAACCGCCTGTCGCACGTCAGGTTCGAGGCCGTGGTCATCAAGAACATGACCCAGATCTACAACCGCGGCAAGGCGAACGGCGGAACCCCGGTGGACACCGGCGAGCTCCGCCTGTCGCTCGGGCAGTCCGGCGACACCGTCGGATACGCGAAGGACTACGCGCCCCACGTCGAGTACGGCCACCGCACGGTGAACGGCGGATACGTGGAGGGGCAGCGGTTCCTCCAGCGCAACGTCAAGGCGCAGGAGCCGATATTCAGGCAAGACCTAATCGACCAGCTACGGAAGCTATAGGGAGGGCGCGATGATTCAGCGACTAAGCCTCGCGGTGTTCCTCGGGTGCCTCATCGAGGCGATTGAGGACGGAACGGGCGTCAAGTGCTACGACAGCCCCGAGAACCGCGAATCGCCCCTCTACAGCGTCGAGCTGCAGTCAACGCAGCCCGAGAACACCAAGACCATGTACATCGACGCGATCACCGTCTGGGTGCACTGCATCAGCGAGCCCGTGCGCCCGTACAGCAACGCGAAGGTGCTCGGCATGGTGCAACGGCTCGAACAGGCGCTCGCGGAGGGCTTCGGACTCCCGGCGCCGTTCAGCCTCTACCGCACGACCTGCAACGGCGTGCAGACCGTCAAGAAAGACGAAACCGACGAGGGCCACGCGATCGCGGAGTTCACCTTCCGCGTCTGCTACGGCCTCCGCGTCAAGAACTAGAAAGGAACCGAGATGGCTTCTTCTCAGCAAGACACCAACCTCATCGGCTGCGACTTCGACGCAGCAACCGCCAAGGCCCTCAACGGCAACGACATCGTTGCCCTCGTTACCGACAAGACCGGCACCGATCTGCTCGCCGTGAGCGGCCAGCAGGGACTCAAATTCAACATGAGCCAGGACAACACGGAGGCTGCAACCAAGGACGACGCTATCGGCGGCTGGACGCTCAAGTTCGGCAGCTCCAAGAGCTGGGACGCGTCAATCGACGGCCTCTACTCGCCGGACGACAAGGCGACCAAGATCGTCGCGAAGGCCCTCGCCGACAGCGAGTACCTGTGCCTGAAGGTCTGCAAGCGCGTCCGCACAACCGCGAACACGAAGTACATCCCGCTGCGCATGGGGCTCGCGCTCGTGTCCTCCGACACCTTCGAGGCGCCGAACGACGACAACACTACCTACTCCATGGAGTTCCAGGGCACGGGCAAGCCGTGGCTCTACGAGACAGCCACGGAGGAGCAGATCACCGCAGCCACCATCACCGTCACGAACAGCTAAGGAGCCCGACAAATGGCAGAAGAGACCGACTTCGACGCATACCTCGAGGACTCGGCGATCGGCACCGAGCCGACCGAGGACATCAAGGGAGAGCTCGAGCAAGACCCCGATGACATGGAGCCGCAGACCTTCACCGTGCGCGGCCACGTCTGCGAGATCCGATTCTCGCGCAAGCGCATCGACCTGTACGAGGAGCGCCACACGCCCATCATCGCCTCGTTCTACAAGAACGACGGCATGTTCACCTTCAAGGAGCTCGCGGCAATCGCCGGCTACGGGCTGAAGGTCCAGGGCGGCGGCTACTTCCTCCCGCAGAAGGCCGAGGAGATCGTGAACAAGCTCATCGAGGCAAACGGCTACCCGGCCGTGTTCCAGGCCGTGATGATGGCCCTTCAGCGCGACTGCGCTTTTTTATTCATGGGCGCAGGGAACTAGCCCTAACGCGCCTAACCGGCTTCGACTACTTCACCGCCAAGCCGAGGCAGGGCGAGGACGCGCGGGACGCCTCCCTGTTCAGCAGGGAGGCCGATTTCGCCTTCTTCGCCGCCCGGCTCGGATGGGACTACGAGCAGTACGCGCAGCACACGCCCGTACAGCTCGCCTTCGTGCGCAAGGAACTTGAGACCGTCACCGTGAACGAGTCGAACCTGCTCAAGGACGCCGTACAGGTGGCGGTAGCCAACTGCCTCTCCAAGAAGCGCTACAGACTCTGGAAGAAGCACAACGGCGAGTTCCGCGAGGACTCCTTCACATACGAGGAGATCGACGCGCTGAAGGAGCAATACCGAAAGAACCCGCCATGGACGCCCTGGGGAGGAGGCAACCGAAATGGCTGATTACGTTCTCTCCGCAAAGGGAACCTACGACGGCTCGAACTTCGACTCGGGCGTCGACAACTCCGCATCGAAGCTCAAGGGCCTCAAGGACACGGCGGCCGGCGTCGGCTCGCAGGTCGCCGGCTTCTTCGCCGACAGCTTCGGGAGCGTGGCGAAGTCCATCGGGACCGCCATCGGCACCGTCACCGCGGGAGTCACGACCCTCGCGGCCACGGGCGGCATGAGCCGTGCCCTCAACATCGAGAAGGCCCAGACGATGTTCAAGGGCATGAAGCTCCAATGGAGCGACTTCTACGGGACAATCCAGAAATCAGTCGACGGCACGGCCTACGGCTTCGACACCGCCGCCCAGGCGTGCGCACAGCTCGCCGCATCCGGCGTCGCCGCCGGCGGCGACATGGAGAAGGCCCTCAACGGCTGCGTCGGCACCGCCGCCACGTTCGGTCAGGACCTGGGGGACCTCTCGGGCATCTGGGCGAAGGTCGCGGCCTCCGGCAAGCTCACGGGCGAACAGGTCGCGCAGTTCACCGACCGAGGGATCAACGCGGTCTCGACGCTCGCGACGTATCTGGGCAAGACCACCGACGAGGTCTCGGCGATGGTCACGTCGGGCAAAATCGACTTCCAGACGTTCTCGGATGCCATGTACTCCGCCTTCGGCGATTCCGCCAAGGCCGCAAACGAGACCTTCACCGGCTCCATGGCCAACATGAAGGCCGCGCTATCCAAGATCGGCCAGGACTGGATGACGCCGCTCAAGGACTCCGCCATCCCCGTATTCAACTCAATCAGAGGCGTGCTGAACTCCTGCCGCGCCGCACTCAAGCCGCTCTCCGTGGCGTTCGGCGAGTTCCTCGGCGTCACCTACGACGCAGAGGGCAACCTGACGCGCACCGGCGGTGTGGTCGAGAAGCTGTGTGGCTTCCTAGACGGCCTCGCCGAGAAGATTCAGGGCGTGGACCTCTCGAAGCTCGGGACGGGCGGCAAGCTCGCCGCCGCGGGCCTCGCGGGACTCGCCGCCGTATCGCTGGGCGGCCTCATCGGGCAGATTCCCGTGCTCGGCGCCCTCGTCAACTCCTTCACGGGCGGCATCGTGCCGGCGCTCAAGGGCGTCGCGACCGGCTTCGCCGCACTTTCCGCACCCGCAGCCGCCGCCGTCGCGGCAATCGCCGCTTTCGTGGCGGCATTCGCATACTGCTACGCCACGAACGAGCAGTTCCGCAGCTCGGTCAACGGCCTCGTCGGCAGCATCGCCTCGTCGCTCGCCCCGGCGTTCCAGAGCCTCACCGGCCTCATAGGCCCGCTGCAGACCCTGTTCGGCTCGGTGTGCAACGCCGTGATGCAGCTGTCGACCGCCTTCCTAGGCATCGTGGCCGCGGTGGCACCGCTCGTCGCGACGATCGTCTCGAGCCTCGTCCCCATCCTCGGAACGATCATCGAGGCCGTCGCTCAGGTCGTAGACACCGTCGTCGCCACCGTCGTCCCGGTCATCCAGCAGATAACGGACCTGATAACGGCGAACATGCCGACGATCCAGTCGATAATCACCGGCACGTGCACACTCATCCAGACCATCATCACGACGGTCATGCCCATCATCCTCGAGATGGTCAGTGCCACCATGACGGCCATCCAGGCGGTAATCGACGCGGTCTGGCCTTATATCTCGGCCATCGTGACGTCGACGATGCAGATCATCCAGGACATCATCACGGTCGTCCTCGGGATCATCAACGGCGACTGGAGCGCGGTCTGGACGGCGGTCCAGGACATAGCGATGAACGTCTGGACCATCATCCAGAACCTCATCAGCGGCTACATGGCCTACATCCAGGCGCTCATCCAAAGCGGACTCGCGGCCATTCAGAGCGTATGGAGCGCAATCTGGTCGGTCGTCGGGAACGTGCTGTCGAACATCTGGAACACGATCAAGAACGTGGTCAGCACCGCCATCAACACGGTCCGCTCCGTCATATCCGGCGCCCTCTCGACGATTCAGTCGATTTGGTCGTCGGCGTGGAACGCCGTCACGAGCACGCTGAACAACGCATGGAACAACATCCGCAACGGCGTGTCGAGCGGCATCAGCTCCGTCGTGAGCTTCGTGTCCTCGATTCCGGGCCGCATCGTGAGCGCCCTCGGCAACCTCGGCTCGCTGCTCTACAGCGCCGGCAGCTCCATCGTGAGCGGCCTGCTCAACGGCATCAAGTCAAGCATCGGCGGCGTGTACGACTTCGTATCCGGCATCGCCGGCAAGATCGCGGACCTCAAAGGCCCTAAGCGCAAGGACCTGCGCCTGCTCATCCCGAACGGCGGGTGGATCATGCAGTCCCTCGAGACGGGCCTGAAGAAGCGCTTCGAGGGCGTGAAGACCACCGTATCGGGCTTCGCCGACGACCTGAGCATGTCGTTCGGCGGGAACAGCGTCACCTACGAGACGGGGGCGGCTGCGGCCGTCGGCTCGGTCTCGGGCGGCGACACCTATTACCTGACCGTAGACGGGAACACCGCAAGCGCCGACGTGGCCGTTGCAAACGCCATCGACGTGCTCGTCGATGCGGCCCGCCGCTCGTCCACAGCGAGGAGGTAACCCGTGGGAGAGCACACAAGAGAGATACAGATCGCGGGCCTCAACCGCTGGTACCGCGGATACATCTCGGTAGACAGCGCGTGGAACGTGGACGACACCACCAGGCGCATCAGGGTGACTGCCGCGCTCGACGACAAGTACGCCGCCCAATACGGCACCCACTACGACGTCATCGTGAACGGCATCACCCATCGCTCCTACGACGTACTGCTTAACAACTACGGCAACTGGGCGACCAGAAGCTCCGTCACGTTCGATGTGGACGTGCCGCGAAATGGCAAGGACTGGGACTGCGCGGTACAGGTGCACGTCTACGGCAAGATGTACAACAACTACTACGGCTCAGCGGGCGGCGACGCCTGGGCCACGGTCTATACGAAGGTACCGCAGCGCGGGTACTCGCAGCCCCACCCGCCAAAGAACTGCAAGCTCGAGCGCGCCTCCGATACCAGTCAGAGCATCACGTGGGAGCACGACTACACGGGCATGGACGGGGCGTACCCGTGGGCGGGCGTCTACGTCGACCGGCGCACGGACGACGGCTCGTGGGTCAACATCGCCGACGTGTCGTGGGACCGAGAGAACTATTCCGACACGTCGACCGCCGCCGGGCACAAGTACGAGTACCGGCTGTGCGCCCACGGCCCGGGCGGCAACTCCGAGCACGTGTCCGTCGGGGCGACCTACACCACGCCGAACGCGCCCACGCGCGTCGAGGCCGTCAAAGCGGGCGCGTCCGAGGTCACGCTGAGGGTGTACGGCGCGGCGGCGTATGCGAACGCATGGGCCGTGCAGCGCTCGACGGACGGCGGTTTTGCATGGAAGGACGTAGCGACCACGAGCGAGGGCGAAGACCCCGCATGGCTCGACCTCCATGACAAGTCTGCGCCGGCCGGCACGGTCGTTTACCGTGTGAAGGCGATGAGGGGCTCGCTCGCGTCGGCGTGGGCGAAGTCGAACCCGGTCACGACGATCACGCCCCCGCTGGCACCGAAGGTCACGGGACTGCAGAGCGTCTACCCGCGCCATGACAACACGACGAACATGGTCAGCTGGACTCCGAACCACCCCGACGGCAGCGCCCAAAGCGCCGCCCAGGTGGAGTTCACGCGCCCGGACGGCACGGTATCGACCGTCGGCATCGAGTCGTCCGCCTCGCGCTGCGCATTCGTGGCGAAATACAACGGAAGCTGGAAGGTGCGCGTTCGCACCAAGGGCCTCCACGCCGACTGGGGCGCATGGTCGACGTATGCGGCCTTCCTGGTCGCGGACTACCCCTCGTGCTGGGTCGAGTCGCCCGGAACCGACGGGGTGCTGATCGACTCGGTGCCTGTGACCGTCAAGGTCTCCGCATCGGACGAGACCGGCATCGCCAGCGCGACCATCACGCTGTCCGAGGTCGGAGGCGCGACCGTCGCCACCTCCGACATCACGGACCTCAAGCCCGTCGAGTTCGGAAGCTACGCGACCGTCAAGAACGGCATCGACTACCTGATAACGCTCACGGTGACCGGCGGTTCCGGTCTGTCCAAGACCGCCACACGCCGGTTCAAGACGCATTGGGCCGAGCCCGCGACCCCCGTCGTCACGGTGACATACGGCGACGACCTCACGTGCCACGTGAAGGTCGAGAACGGCGTCTCGGCATACAACGTCGAGGAGACGACGCTGCTAGGCCCCATGGCCTACGACGAGGACACCGGCGAGATACCGATGCTCGGCACCATCACGTGCGACGGCGACGAGCTCGTGCTCGGCGACGCGGCGAAATGCGTCGGCTTCGTCGTCGAACGGGTGCTCGACGAGGGCAACCACGTCCTGACGTCCAGCCTCCTTGACGCCCAGGAGACAATCGACCGCGTGCCTCCGCTGAACTCGGACTTCAAGTACCGCGCGACCGGAACCGCCGCGAACGGTACGTCGTCGTTCTCCGAGGCGAAGGCCAACCTGCACGCCGAGTGCATGGCGCTCAACTTCGGGCAGGACGCCTCGACGCTGCTCAAGATGGAGCTCGACGCCGAGTACTCGACATCGGCCTCACGCAGCTTCAAAAGCTTCCACTTCGCGGACGGCGGGGCGAACGGCGGCCTCCCGCAGTCCTATGCGCTCGACGAATCGGACCTCGCGACGTCCGCCTCGTGCCTTCTCACGCGCGACGGCCATGACCTGTTCCGCAGGATCATGCGCACGCAGTGGCAGGGATGGTGGCGCGGCCTCGCGGGAGAGCGGGCATTCGGCGCGATGACCTTCAACGAGTCGACCAAGTCGGCCGGGCTCTGGTCCGCCTCCGCAAAGGTCGAGCACGACGTATTCGAGGAGCCGAGCAATGCCTGATTGGAAGAAGCGCTTCGCGGCGTCGTACAGATACGTGCGCGTGGACAGAAAGACCGGCCTCGACGTCGAGCGGCTGAAGAACATCAGGAACGGCGGGAGCATCGAGCGCAACCAGGACACCAGCTACGAGACCGGCAAGGTCGAGTATCTCGGCGAGCTCGATCTCGGCAGCGACCTGCTGAGAATCTACCTGGACGCCGAGTTCCCGGACGGAACCACGGCATCTGAGCCGCTCGGCACGTTCGTGGTCTCCACGCCCAAGCGCTCCACGGGATACACGTCGTCCGAGGCTGACCTATCGGGCAGGCTATCCGAGGTCGCCGAGGACGAGTTCGACGCCCCGCGCTTGCTGGAGGCCGGCAGCAACGCGGTGGACGAGGCCGCGAGGCTGCTGCGGGAGGCCGGGCTCGAGGTCATCGCCGAGCCGTCGGACTTCAAGCTCACGACCACGTGGGTCGTCGGCGCCATCGGCAACGGCGAGAGCAGATACGCGACCCGCCTGAAGGCCGTGAACGCACTCCTCGACGCCGCAGGGTTCAGCGCCGCGTCGTGCGACCCGATGGGCCGCGTCCTGCTCCGCCGCTACGTCGAGCCCGACAAGCGAGCCCCCGCCATGGTCATGGAGGAGGGCAGGGAGGCGAGGTTCGAGGACGGCGGCACCGAGGAGCTCGACAAGTCGAGCGTGGCGAACGTCGTGCACGTCGACTACTCGACGACCGACGAGAGTGTGAGGGGGACGGCGATAGACGCCGACCCGAACAGCCAGTACTCGACGGTGACGCGCGGATGGCGCAAATCCGCCAAGTACACCAAGAGCGAGCTGCCGCCGGGCTCGACGCCGGAAGAGCGGCAGGCCAACGCGAACGCAGAGGCCGCCACGCTGCTGCGCACGCAGCAGTCGGCGATCCACAGGCTGAAGGTGCGGCATATCTACGCACCGGTCACCGTGGCAGACGCCATCGAGGTCCGCTGGCCCAGCGCCGGAATATCCGGGAACTTCGCGATACGAAAGCAGACTCTCACCCTCGTGGGAGGATGCCCGATGGAATTGGAGATGAGGCGCTTTGAACGCTAACGCCATAGCCGACGCGGGCGAGCAGCTCGCGTCGCTCTTCTCGCCGCAGGGGGGCTCCGGCCACTCCGTCGGGCTCGGGACGGTGCGATCCGTCTCCGGCGCGACGGCAACGGTGGCCATCTCCGGCGCGACGCTATCGGGCCTCCCCATGACCACATCGTGCTCCGCCGCCAAGGCCGGAGACCGCTGCATCGTCGAGACCATCGGCCCGCAGGCGATAGTCACGGGCCTCATAGCAAAGTAAGGGAGGGATTGATGGCAGACACCACGCAGTACGCCGCGCTGCTGCTCGACGCGAACGGAAACGTCGACAGGGTGCGCACGACCGACGGCCAGATCTACTACATAGCATCGACAATCGCCATGGACTCGGCGGTGGCGGCGCAGGAGGCCGCCGCGAGCTGCAAGACGGCGACGAACAACGCCAACGCCGCCGAGGAGAAACGCGTCTCCGCCGAGAAGACGAGGGTGTCGAACGAGCAGTCGCGCCTGAGTGCCGAGGTGAACCGCGCGAACAACGAGGTGGCGCGAGTCCAGAACGAGAACCAGAGACGGACCGACGAGACTGCGCGCACCACGAACGAGAACGCGAGGAAATCGAGCGAGCAGGCGCGAGAGCGCAACGAGGAGGCGAGGAAGGCCGCCGAGACCAAGCGCAACGACGAGCACGCCGCCGACCAGCAGGCTTCGGCGAACGCCACTGCGGCGGCGAATGGAGCGGCATCGCGTGCCGAGGCCGCCGCGAACCAGGCGCTGCAGATCGCCAACTCGGTCGCACAGGGCAGCGCCGGCGATTCCGACATCTCGGACCTGCGCGACCAGAACGCGACGCTCGCGACGATGCTCGCCGACGCCACCGGCAAGTTCATCTTCATCGGCGGGACGGTCTACGCGCCGTCGTCCAAGGCGTCCTACAGCAACGGAACCGTGACGCTCGGTTCGACCTGCTCGGTATCAGGCACGACACTCGTGCTCGCATAGAAAGGAAACTGAAATGGCAAATGTAAGCGCGGAGCGCTTCGCGGTCGGTGGCACGAGCTACCCGATCATCGACCAGACCGCCCGCACCAACGCCGGGGCGGCGCTCAACGGCTCGGAGTACAACCGCCTGGCACTCATCGGCAAGTACGGCGGGCAGAGCATCGCGACGCTGCTCGCCGGCGAGATCGGCAACGGCACGGTCTACGACGCGCTGCACAAGCGCATCGTAGCTAACAACTTCTCCGGCCTTCGCGTTGGTGACTACCTCGACGTGCCGCTCGTCTCCGCATCAGGCGTGGCGGGCCAGCAGTCCGTGCGATTCGTCATCGCGCATATCGACCCGTATCTGTGGTGCGACGACCGAGGCAAGGGACACCACATCGCGTTCGTGGCCTCCGCGCCCATCGCGGTCAGCTCCTCCTACGCCGGAGTCGCCAACTCCTCGTACATCCCGTGGAACAAAACGAACACAAACCAGGGCACGGCAGACGTCAAGAACCCGTACCTGTGCTCGCAGCTCAAGGGCTGGGAGACGGCCTTCGAGGCGTGCCTCCCCGAGGGACTGACCAAGTACCTTCTCACACAGCGCGTGCTGCTCGAGGAGCGCTACAGCGCGTCCGGCGCCCTCACCGACTCCAACAACTGGAGCTGGCAGGACATCGGCAAGGTCTGGTCGCTCTCCGAGATGGAGGTCTACGGCTGCCCGGTCTGGGGAACGCCCGGCTTCTCCGTCGGCTTCGACTGCCAGTTCGACCTGTTCCGCGACACCGCACACCGACTCAACGGAAGCCGCTGCACCTGGTGGCTCCGTTCCGTCGGGGGTGGCTCGTCTGCGAACGTCTGCTGCGTCATCGACGGCGGCAGCGCCAACTGCCACGGTGCCGCGTACGGCTGGGTTCGCCCGCGCGTGGGCTTCCTCCTAGGGTAGCGAAGCGGACCGTACAGGACACACATCTAGGCGCACGCCTCGCGCGTGCGCCTTTTCATGTCACGAGAGAGGAGAACCGCCTTGAGCGGAGTACCCGAGAGGCTGCGCAACCTGAGCGAGCACGAGTTCTACAACACGGCCATCGAGCTGCGTGTGGAGGTGCTTGGCATCATCACGTCGAGCGCCGTCCCGAAGTCGCAGCGCTTCACGTTCGCCGTCCCGATGGCCGAGACGGCCCGCAGCGTCGTCTACAACATCGTCAAGGCCGAGGCGTTCTACCCGAACACCGCCGAGAACGTCGCGGCACGCAAGCGCTACCTCACGCTCGCCGTCGCCGACTGCGAGCAGCTGTACCAGGACGCCCAGGCGTACCTCGAGCTGTACCGCAGGAAGGGCGACACGCAGCACGCCGGCGCATTCGAGCGCATGGTGGGGCTCGTCGACTCCGAGATAAAGCTGCTCAAGGGCGCACGCAAGGGCGTGAAGCTGATCGGGGCGCGGTAGAATGGCAGGACGTCGTCCCTTGTTAACCGCTACAACTGGTGGCTCCGTTCCGTCAGGGGTGGCTCGTCTGCGAACGTCTGCTACGTCAACAACAACGGCAACGCCAACTACAACGGTGCCGCGAACGACTGGATTCGCCCGCGCGTGGGATTGCTCATACACGCCAGACAGCCTCGCCGGTGCGCGAGGCTCCGAGCACATGAGGAAGGAAGGGCCGACGTTCGGGCACGCGCCCGTAAAGACGCATCCCGCTGGGAGGGCAGTCCGCTCCTTGCATGGCCGCGAGCTTCGGCGCTCGACGCGGTTTCATTGCTCCTCCCTAAGCGGCCTGGGAGCGCCGGCGCCCATAGGCGCAGGCCGTGCGGGATGCCATCATGAATAGCGATGAGCGCCGAAAGGCAAGGAGAGCCAGGCGCGATGCGGTGAGGGCCGCGAACAGGGCGAGGCGCTGCGCGGCCCTCACCGTCTCCGAGGCCGCCGACTTCGGCAACGTCCACGAGGCGGCACGAGACGCCGCGAAGGGCGTCCGCTGGAAGGCCAGCGTCCAGCGCTACATGATCCACTCCCTGCGCAACTCGCTCTACGCACGGCGGGACCTCCTGGCCGGAAACGACATCCGCAAGGGCTTCGTCCGGTTCCACGTCATCGAGCGCGGGAAGGACAGGGCGATAGCCGCCCCGCGGTTCTCCGAACGCGTGATACAGAAGGCCGTCACGAGGGCGGTCATGGCCCCGGCGGTATGGCCGACGCTCACGCCCGGATGCGCCGCCAACATGCGCGGTCGCGGTACGGACTACGCCCTCATGCGCCTGAAGGGGCAGCTCGCCGAGCATTACCGCAGGCACGGCGCGGAGGGCTACGTCCTGCTCATGGACTTCTCCGACTACTTCGGGACAATCGACCACGGGACGGCGCTCGACCTCGTGAGGCGGACGCTCACAGACCCCGCCGCCATCGAGTTCATGCGCCTGCAGATAGAGGCGAACGGCAGGATCGGGCTCGGGCTGGGCAGTGAGCCGAACCAGGCGCTGGCGGTCGCCATACCGTCCCCGCTCGACCACCTCGGCGAGCGCTGGCGCGGAATCGAGGCATCTGGCCGATACATGGACGACTCCTACTTCATAGCGCTCGACAAGGAGACCCTCTGGCGGTTCCTCGACGCGGCCCGCGTCCTGTGCTCGTCGCTCGGCATCACCATCAACGAGAGGAAGACCAAGGTGGTGAAGCTCACGCGCGGGTTCACGTTCCTCAAGAAGCGGTTTCGCTTCACGGAGTCGGGCAGGATCGTCGTGACGCCGATACCGAAGTCCCTCGCCCGCGAGCGCCGGAAGCTGCGCACCCACGCCCGCATGGTCGCCGAGGGGAGCATGACGCTCGAACAGGCCTACGTCTCCTATATGTCGTTCCGAGGTTCTCTCGAGCGGAAGCGCGGCGACGGCAGGCCGAGGTTCCGCATGAACGTCCACTGGACCGTGCGCGACTTCGACCGGCTGTTCGTCGAGCTCGTCGTCGGCGCAAGCCAGTCTCACGCCGCCGATACGATGTCCGCACATCCCCTAGGAGAAAGGAGTCCGCATGGACACTGAGGAGGAGCGTCCCGACATCGTGGGCGACGGCACGCAGGCCGAGGTGAACGCGCTGCGAAACCTGCTCTCGCAGCTCGGCGACCCCGACGCGGCCCATGAGGCGGGCGTCATCGACGACGACTCGTACATCGAGCAGAAGGCAAAGAAGATGGCCTACACCGCGGCGCTCGCCGCCTACGACAGCGGCGAGACGCCCGACGTGCCGGCGCTGCTCGACCAGATGCGCGAGCAGGCGTCGAAGCCGACGCAGACCGAGCAGAACACGGCGAACATCGACTACCTGCTCATGACGGTCGGAGGTGACCAGTAATGCCGACGAAGAAGACCGACGAGCACTCCAAGCACTTCGCGCGCGTCAAGAAGTACTACGACCGATCTCTTTGGAGCAAGGCACGAGTGCATAAGGCCGTCGAGTGCAAGTGGATCACCGCCGACGAGTACAAGGAGATCACCGGCGAGGAGTACACGGCCGAATAGGCGGAAGGAGGGCGCTCAGGATGGAAGTGCTCAAGCTCTTTGCGCCTTACGGCCCGGGGTGGCTCGGCGGCGTGCTCCTGGCGCTCATTGCGTTTTATTTCGGGAAGCAATTCTTGGAGGAGTACAAGCGTCAGAACCAACGGAAGGGCGAGCTCGACCTGAAGCGTGAGGAGCGCAAGCAGGCCGAAGTCGACGAGAGGGCGCAGCGCGACCGCGAACGGTCCCAGATGGAGGGACGCATCGCAGCCCAGATGGAGCGAAGCAACGCCCTCATGGAGGGCATGAAGACCCTCATGGAGTCAGTTGTAGCGTCAAACGACGTCCTTCACAACGATCTGGTGCACAGTCAGGCACGTAGCCAGGGCATGGCCACGAAAGTCGACCACATGTGCGAACGCGTCGACTTCCTGTACGACAGGGAGCTGGCGGATAGATAGAACGGAGAAAATCAATGACAGAGATTCAGGCGTGCCTCACGGTGGTAACGGTACTCGTCGTGCCGTACATCGTGCAGGCGATCAAGACACAGGCCATGAGCGGCAACGCTGCCAGATGGATTGCCATCGCCGCATCCGTGCTCGCAGGAGCGCTCACTGCGATGGCGGGCGGCATCCCGGCAGACCCGGCATCATGGGTCACCTCAATCTTCGCCGCCGTCGGCGGCGTCCAGGTGGCATACGCGGCATTCAAGTCCGTGGGCGTAACGTCCAAGTGGCTCGACTCGCTCTTGGCACTCGGCGACGTGAAGAAGGAGGGCTAGCAATGGCAAAGCTGTTCATCATCTGCGGCCACGGAGCCGGCGACCCCGGATGCTGCGCCGGCGGCTATACCGAGGCCGAGCGCGTCCGCGCCCTCGGCGAGCGCATCAAAGCGCTTGGAGGCGATCAGGTCGAACTCGGGGACACATCGCGCAACTGGTATGCCGACGGCGGCGTCAACCGCCTGAACACCGACGCCCCGGTGGTGGAGCTGCATATGGACGCTAGCGGAATCGCGACAGCGCACGGCGCCCACGTCATCATCAAGTCCGGCTTCGAGCCCGACGATTACGACAAGGCCCTCGCCGACAAGCTGTCGGCGTTCATGCCCGGCCGCGCCGAGAAGATCGTGCGCCATTCCGAGCTCGCCAACGTAAACCGAGCCGCGGCGCGCGGCATCAACTACCGCCTGTGCGAGAACGGCTTCATCGACAACGACGGCGACCGCGAGAAGTTCAACTCAAACATCGACGAGCTCGCGCGTATCTACCTCGAGTGCTTCAGCATCACCGCGTCGAGCGCCCCCGCGCCCTCGACTCAGGCGCAGCCCGCACCGCAGGAGACGACCGAGAGCTTCGGCGGCAAGTACCGCTGTACCGTCTCCGCGCTCAACGTGCGCGACGCGCCGTCCCTCAGCGGCAAGGTAGTGACCAGCTATTCGAGCGGCCAGACCGTCGTGCTCGACGATTGGTACAAGATCGCCGACGGCTACGTCTGGGGCCGCTACACGTCGTACAGCGGTCACACCCGATACGTCGCGGTCGGCAAGGCCACGGGCAAGCCCGAGGCGGACGACTTCCTCGTTAAGGCGTAGCCATGCCGTACCCGAGCCCGGCAGACGAGGACAGGAACGGCGGCTGCGGGCTGATCGCCCTGCTCGCGGTCCTGCTGTTCGTCGCGTGCGGTTTCTCGTCGTGCGCCATGGGCGCCTTCGCGGACAACGGCATGACCGTATCGAAGGCACGTACCGACGGCCCCCTATACGACCTCCCCGAGGACGTGCACCAGCAGATCGTGTGCGACCGGCACAACCGCGAGTACCTCCTGCTCACGACCGACGAGGGCGGCGTGTACCTCATCCCGTACCTCGATGAGAACGGCGAGCAGGAGGTTATGCCGCAAGCGTAGCGCGTGGTATCCTAAGCAGAACGATGGTCCCGAACGTGCAGATCTCGGTTCGAGAAGATGTTCGGACGGGGCACCACAGAATCTGAGAAGCCCGTTACCAATTCGGTAGCGGGCTTTTTGCTACCCATGCGCCGGGATTCGAACCCGACAGGGTGCGGAGCTGTGGAAACGCGAAGCGTTTTCCAGCGCAGCACGCAAGGAGCGAAGTGACGCAGCGAAGGCGGGCGGCGCCAGCCGCACGCGGACATCCCGCTGGGGGCACAATTTAAACTGAGAAGCTCGTTGCCCTTGCGGTGACGGGCTTTTTGCTATCCATGTGCCGGGGATTCGAACCCCGAAGGCATTAAATCACACTGTCATCCAAGGGCCCGTGGGCAAAAAATGGCAAATATGAGTACTGTTACCGATTTAGTAACAGCGATTTCATGCCTTCAGAAGGCGATTTAGACGTCAGGTATCCTATGGCGGAAGAATTGCAGACGTTTATCGGCTAAGTACTTGGACATATGTTGCGTAACACCGCATATTTTGCAAATAAATAATGCTACAGAACTTGTGACAGTACTCATATTTGATGTTTTTTGCCCACAACCCTTTATACCTAGGCGAATCGGCGGCAAAACGGGCTTCAAAGCGTCCTTCGCAACAAAAACCGGGGCCCGCATGATGCGGACCCCGGCTCAATACCGTGACGATATGTCAGTTACGCTCTACACGTAGAACAGGATGTCGTCGTAGGTCGGGACCGGCCAGTAGTCGGCGGCCACGATCTCCTCCATGGCATCCACGGCGGCGCGCAGCGTATCCATAGCGGGAACGACCTCGTGCGCGTACACGTTGGCCTGCTCCTGACCATCGAGGCCCTCGGCCTTCTGATGCACGGCGTCGAGCGCCTTGATGGAGTCGTTGATGGTGGTGATGCCGTTGCAGAGCTTGTTGAGCGTGTTCTGCTCGCACTGCATGGCAGCCTCGGCGCCGGCGGCACGAATAGTCTCAAGGCCCTTAGCGACCTTGGTGGCATAGGCGGTAATGACCGGGCGATAGGTACGACGCGCCTCGCGAACCATCGTGGTAGCCTCGATATTCATGAGCTTGTTGTACTTCTCGAGCTTGCAGTCGTAGCGGCACTGAGCCTCGGCCTTGGTCAGGACACCCGTCTCCTCAAAGAGCGCGATAGCCTTATCGGAAACAAAGGCGGGCAGGGCATCGGCCGTGGTCTTGTTGTTGGCAAGGCCGCGCTTCTTGGCCTCGACGGGCCACTCATCGGAGTAGCCGTCACCGGAGAACAGGATGCGCTGGTGATCGGTCAGCACCTTCTTGCAGTATTCGAGCGCGGCGTCCTGGAACTTATCCTCGGGCGTACCCTCAAGCGCGTCGGCGAAGGACTTGAGCGACTTGGCCACGGCGGCATCGAGCACCAGGTTGGAGTCGGAGACGTTCTGCTCGGAGCCGCAGGCACGGAACTCGAACTTATTGCCGGTGAAGGCGAACGGGGAGGTGCGGTTGCGGTCGGTGTTGTCCTGCATCAGCTTGGGCAGGGTATCGGCGCCCAGGTCGAGCACGCCGCGCGTGGCATGGACGGAAGCCTTGCCATCGATGATCTTCTCGACGACCTCGGTAAGCTGGTCGCCCAGGAAGATGGACATAATCGCCGGAGGAGCCTCGTTGGCGCCCAGACGATGATCGTTGCCGGCCGAGGCAACGGAGGCACGCAGGAGCTCCTGATAGTTATCGACGGCCTCGATCACCGCGGTGAGGAAGACGATGAACTGCAGGTTGTCGAGCGGAGTGTCGCCCGGATCGAGCAGATTCTCGGACTCGGTGCCAAGCGACCAGTTGTTGTGCTTGCCCGAACCGTTAATGCCCTCAAAGGGCTTCTCGTGCAGCAGGCAGACCAAGTCGTGGCGGGAGGCGATGAGCTTCATCTTCTCCATCATGACCAGATTCTGGTCGATGGCCTCGTTGACCTCGCCATAGACCGGCGCGAGCTCATGCTGGCAGGGAGCAACCTCGTTGTGCTTGGTCTTGGCGGGAATGCCAAGCGCCCACAGTTCATCGTCCAGGTCCTTCATATAGGCCGAGACGGTGGGGCGGATAGCGCCAAAGTAGTGCTCCTCGAGCTCCTGGCCCTTGCAGGGAGCAGCACCAAAGAGGGTGCGGCCGGTGATGACCAGGTCCTTGCGCTTGCGGTAAGCGTCCTTCTTGATCAGGAAGTACTCCTGCTCGTCACCCACGGAAGGAACGACCTTCTTGGGGGTCTTGCCGAACAGCGCCAAAACGCGCTTAGACTCACGCGAGAGCGCGGTCATGGAACGCAGCAGCGGGGTCTTCTTGTCCAGGGCCTCGCCCGTGTAGGAGCAGAAAGCCGTGGGGATGCACAGGACATCGTCCTTGATAAAGGCGGGGCTGGTGGGATCCCAAGCGGTGTAGCCACGGGCCTCGAAGGTGGCGCGCAGGCCGCCGTTGGGGAAGCTGGAAGCGTCCGGCTCGCCCTGGATGAGGTTCTTGCCCGTAAACTTGGTAATGGCGGTGCCGTCGTGGTTGGGCTCCAAGAAGCTGTCGTGCTTCTCGGAAGTAATGCCCGAAAGCGGCTGGAACCAGTGCGCGTAGTGCGTCGCGCCCTTGGAGATGGCCCAGACCTTCATGGCATGGGCAACGGCGTTGGCCACATCCAGGTCGAGCGGCTCACCGCCCTCGAGGGTTGCAGCAAGGCGCTTCCAAATGTCCTTGGGGAGGTAGTCCTTCATGACTTCCTCAGAGAACACCATGGTCCCGAAGCGGTCAGTAAGTTCGGCCATACGGAACTCCCTTCGTATCGGCACCGCGTGAGAAGCGGTGTTGATTACTAACGAACGAGTCATAGCTTAGACTCGCCGTGTTTCCGCGACATTACCGTTATGTTGCTGTCGCGAAACCAATCAATGAGGTTACCCTATCGAGACGGCGTTGCCACCCTCAACAGCCAATCAACTGTATAAATAGCAGACCTCTCCCCATGGTTTAAGGATAGTCAATTTGGGATGGAGCTCTATTAACTGGTATTTTGCATCAGATACCAGTCTTTATAGTCCGTGCCTAGATTAGCCGCTCTGTTATAGGGAATGCCGATAGCAAGGCATCTTTGATTGGTATCCCCGAATAACGAGTGAAACTCCACCGTGACACAGCGGTGCTGTAGAATCCTTACAACACATCATACTTATTACGTATCTAGAGGAGCACGATATGCGCGTCGACGAGGTTTTTAAGCAGGCAGCATCCCAGGGCACCGCACCCGTTTCGTTTGAGATGTTCCCGCCCAAGGGCGAGCTTACCCTCGACACGGCTCGCGAGTTGGCAGGCAATCTGTGCAAGCTTTCGCCGAGCTTTGTCTCGGTCACCTGCTCGGCCGGCGGCTCGGGCAACGGTGCCACCACCGCCCCCATCGCGCATATGATTACGAGCGAATTCGATACGCCCTCGGTGGCGCACCTCACCTGCGTGGGCCGCTCGCACGCCGACATCGCCGCCAAGATCGATGAGTACCGCACCGCCGGCGTGGAAAACATCCTGGCCCTGCGTGGCGATCTCCCTGCCGGCGCGACCGAGGACGACAAGCCCGCCTCCGACTACGCCTACGCCCGCGACCTCATCCCCGAGCTCATCGACGCCGGCTTTTGTGTGGGCGCCGCGGCCTACCCCGAGGGCCACATTGCCTGTGAGGATCTCAACCTCTCGGTCGAATACCTCAAGCAAAAACAGGACGCTGGCGCGAGCTTCTTTGTGACGCAACTCTTCTTTGATAATGAATGCTTCTACCGCTTCCGCGAGCTTGCCGACAAGGCCGGCATCACCGTGCCCATTACCGCAGGCATCATGCCGTTTATGGGCAAGTCGCAGATCAGCCGCATGGTCTTTATGTGCGGCGCGTCGCTGCCCTCCCCCGTCATCAAGATTCTCGCCAAGTACGAGAATGACCCCGAGAGCCTGCAGGCAGCCGGTGTAGATTATGCCGCCCGCCAGCTTTGCGACCTCAAGGAGCACGGCGCCGACGGCCTGCACCTGTACACTATGAACCGTCCTGCGATCGCCGCGACCATTATGGAGCGCCTGGGGTAATGGAAAAACCGCACATCGATACAACCGCTGTCGAAGTGCCGGCCGACCTTGCGTCGCCGGCGCTTTACCGTGTCGATGCTGCGCACCATCCCCGTGTCGACCGTGCCGAGATGCTGCGGTATCTGGGTTACGGCGGCCAGCAGATTGAGCCCGAGCTGTCACGACGTATTGAGCTTGTGGTCGAGCGCCTTGAGCTGGACATTGAGCCCCGTGGCGTGCGCCGCGTGTTTGCCGTCGATGCCACGGGTGTGGACGAGCAGGGAGAACCTTGCATTCGCCTGGTCGGCACCAACGTTGAGCTGCGCGGTCGCGATATCTATCGACATCTCAAAGACGCCCGCTTTGCCGCACTCATGGCATGCACCCTCGGCATGGACGCCGAGCGTCGCCTGCGCACCACGGGAGCCCAACATCCCCTGGAGGGCGCCGTGCTCGACGCCGCGTGCTCCGCTTACGTGGAAGCCGCCGTTGAGCAAATGGACCAGCAGGTCAAGACGGACGCCGCCGCACACGGACTCGCCGGCAACTGGCGCTTTAGTCCCGGCTACGGCGACTGCCCGCTCTCGGCCCAGCGCTCGATCGTCAATGCGCTCAACGCCACGCGGCTCATCGGGCTTACCGTCACACCCACCAGCCTGCTCATGCCCACCAAAAGCGTGACCGCGGTGATCGGTCTGTTTGACGGCGAGGTCCACGACGCCCAGACCCGCCCCACCTGCAATATCTGCCGCATGCGCGAGAGCTGTCGCTTCCGCGCCGCCCACACCACCTGCTATTCCAGCCATTAGGAGCCCCCGATGTTTACTCCGCTTATCACTCATGATTCTGACGGCACTGCATTGGCGGCACCCGTTGATGCCGCACGTCGCAACGGTGCCACGTACAAGACGCGCACGATCGACGATCTGCGCATTAAGGACGATCGCCTGCGTGCGGCCATCGAGGGCACGGGACACCTGCTGTTCGATGGCGGCATGGGCACCATGTTGCAGGCCGCTGGCATGAAGGCGGGCGCCTTGCCCGAGCTGCTCAACTTTGATGAGCCCCAGGTTATCACCGATATCCAACGTCAATATGTCGAGGCCGGCTGCGACGTGATCACCGCCAACACCTTTGGCGCCAATGCCCACAAGCTCGACGGCGCCGCCACCGTGGCAGATGTCTTTGCCGCCGCTGTCGCCTGCGCCCGCGCGGCTGGTGCCCGCTACGTCGCCGGTGACATCGGCCCCATCGGCGCACTGCTTCGTCCCTTAGGCACCCTCAGCTTCGACGAGGCCTACGACCTCTTTGCCGAGGAAGTGCGCGCCGGCGTCGATGCGGGCGTGGACCTCTTTATTATCGAGACCATGACTGACCTTGCCGAGATCAAGGCAGCCGTCCTCGCCTGCCGCGAGAACTCCGACCTGCCCGTCTTTGCCACCATGACCTTTGAGGAAGACGGCCGCACCTTCCTGGGCACGAGCCCAGAGGTCGCCGCCATCACGCTCGACGCCATCGGCGCCGACGTTTTGGGCATCAACTGCAGCCAAGGACCGGCCGAGCTTCGAGGACTCGCCGCACGTATGCTCACCGTTACCGACAAGCCCATTATGGTGCAGGCCAACGCGGGACTGCCCCACGTGGACGACGACGGCAATACCGTCTTTGATATCCAGGCCCCCGAATACGCCGAAGCCGTCGCCGGCATGATCGCCGACGGTGTGAGCGTCGTGGGCGGTTGCTGCGGCACCACGCCGGCGCACATGGCGGCCTTGCGCACGCTTATCGATAACCACACGCCCAGCCCGCGCCACCGCAAGCCCAGTATGTCGGTCACGAGCGCCCAAACGGTCGTGGACCTTCCCTGCGACGGCCACAAGATCGCCGTCATCGGCGAGCGCATCAACCCCACCGGCAAAAAGCGCCTGCAGCAGGCCCTGCGCGACGGCGACCTGGACTACGTCGTGAGCCAGGGCATCAGCCAGCAGGAACAGGGCGCCGACATCCTGGACGTCAACGTGGGCCTGCCCGAGATCGACGAAGTCAAGATCATCCAACAGGCGACCGAACAGCTCCAGGGCTCCACGCTGCTGCCGTTGCAGATCGACTCCACCGACCCCGCAGCCGTCGAGGCCGCCGTGCGCCGCTACGCCGGCAAGCCCATCATCAACTCGGTCAATGGCAAGCAGCAGATCATGGATGAGATCTTTCCGCTGGTCGCCCACTACGGCACCAGCGTTGTCGGACTTACGCTCGACGAAGGCGGCATCCCCGATACCGCCGAGGCCCGCTTCGCCATCGCCGAGCGCATCGTGGCCGAGGCCGCCCGCTACGGCATCGGCCCGAACCGCATCCTCATCGACTGTCTAGTCATGACCGCCTCGACCAATCAACGCCAAGCCGAGCAGATCCTGCGCGCCATGTCCCTGTGCAAGGAGCGCCTGGGCGTCAAATGCGCGCTCGGCGTGTCGAACATCAGCTTTGGCCTGCCTGCCCGCCCGCTGCTGGGCTCGGTCTTTTTGGCTGCCGCTTTTGGCGCGGGCCTGGACGCCCCCATCATGAACCCGGGCTCCAAGCGCTTTATGGATACTGTCTACAGCTATCGCGTCCTGAGCGTTGAGGACGAGGGCTCGACCGGATACATCGAGCGCTACGCCGGTTGGACCGATCCGTACAAGATCGCCGCCAACCCGACAGCGGCTCAGGCCGCATCGAGTGATGCCGCGCCCGCTGCTGGCACCGCCGGCACCGACGGCAACGACGACCCGATTCGTCGCATGGTCGTCTCGGGCCGCAAAGGCGAGATCGCTGCCGAGACCGAGCGTCTGCTGGCAGACCACGATGCCATGGACCTCATCAACAATCACTTTATCCCCGCCCTCGACGAGGTTGGCGTCCTCTTTGACCAGGGCAAATTCTTCCTACCGCAGCTCATGGCCTCGGCCGAGGCCGCGCGCGTGGGCTTCGACACCATCAAGCGCCTGATGCCCGCCGGCGAGATTGCCGACAAGGGCAAAATCTGCGTGGCCACCGTCAAGGGCGACATCCACGATATTGGCAAGAACATCGTCAAAATGCTGCTCGATAACTACGGCTACACCGTCTTTGACCTAGGCCGCGACGTCGACCCGCAAGAGGTGCTCAAGACCGTGCAGGAGCGTGACATTAAGCTCGTCGGCCTCTCGGCGCTTATGACTACCACGGTCGTCGCCATGGAAGAAACCATCAAGCTGCTTCATGCCGAAGTACCGGGCGTCAAGGTCATCGTAGGCGGCGCCGTACTCACCCCCGAATACGCCAAGCAGATCGGCGCGGACTACTACGCCAAGGACGCCGCCGAAAGCGCTCGTATCGCCGAAGAGGTCTTTGGGCAGTAACACAACGGAAACAACCGAGCACCAAAACGTGCCGCATGCGCCACTTGGCACGTGCGGCACGTTAAAATAGATAAGACTATGCTCGTTTTGGCAGATAGGAGCGCAAGGATGGCGATCACGCCCGCAGAAATCGCGGAAACCCGCGGCATGGTTGAGGAGCAGAACCTCGACATCAGGACCATCACCATGGGTGTTTCGCTCATGGGTTGCGGCGACGAGAACCTCGACCGCATGTGCACGAAGATCTACGACCACGTGACGCACACGGCTGAGCATCTGGTCGAGACCGCCGAGAACCTCGAGCGCGAGTACGGTATCCCCATCGTCAACAAGCGCGTCTCCGTCACCCCGGTGGCGCAGATCGCCGCGTGCTGCAAGGATGAGGACCTCACCCCCATCGCGCATGCCCTCGACCGCGCGGCCGAGACGCTCGGCATCGATTACCTGGGTGGCTTCTCCGCACTCGTTCAGAAGGGCATCGGCGACGCCGACCGCCGCGTCATCCAGTCCATCCCGCAGGCGCTCGCCACCACGAGCCGCGTCTGCTCCAGCGTCAACGTCGCCAGTCTGCGTGCCGGCATCAACATGGACGCCGTACTCATGGCTGCGCAGACCATCATCGACGCCGCTAAGCTCACGGCCGACCAGGACTCCGTCGGCGCTTCCAAGTTTGTCTGCTTTGCCAATATGGTCGAGGACTCCCCGTTTATGGCGGGCGCCGTCCACGGCGGTGGCGAGGCCGACGCCGTCATCAACGTAGGCGTTTCGGGCCCCGGCGTTATGGCCGCAGCCCTGGAGACGCTGCCCGATTCCGCATCGATGATGGAAGTCGCCGAAAAGATTAAGCAGACCGCCTTTAAGATCACCCGCGCCGGGGAGCTCATGAGCCGCGAGGCCGCCCATCGCCTGGGTGTCGAGAAGGGCATTGTCGACCTGTCGCTGGCTCCCACGCCTGCCATCGGCGACTCCGTTGCCCGCATCCTCGAGATCATCGGTGTTGGCACCTGCGGTGGCCCGGGCACGACCTGCGCGCTCGCCATGCTCAACGATGCCGTCAAGAAGGGCGGCGTCATGGCCAGCTCCAGCGTGGGTGGTCTCTCCGGCGCCTTTATCCCCGTGTCCGAGGATGCCGGCATGATCGCCGCCGTCGAGGCCGGCGCGCTTTCGCTCGAGAAGCTCGAGGCCATGACCTGCGTGTGCTCCGTCGGCCTGGACATGATCGCCATCCCCGGCGACACCCCGGTCGAGACCATCGCCGGCATCATCGCCGACGAGATGGCTATCGGCGTCATCAACAACAAAACCACGGCCGTCCGCGTGATTCCCGCCATTGGCAAGGGCGTGGGCGACTGCGTCGAGTACGGCGGCCTGTTTGGCCGTGCGCCCATCATGCCGGTGAACCCCAACGCCGGCACCGTGCTTGCCCACCGTGGTGGACGCTTCCCGGCACCGCTGAACTCGCTGAAGAACTAGCTGAGGGGTTCGGGCGAGGAGCCCCGCCGCCGGGCGGCAGACATATAAGGTCGCCTGCTCGGACAGTCCTGACTCGCACGGAGAGCACATTAAGTGCTCTCCGGCTCGTGCGGAACTCGCGATCGACCTTATATGCCTGCCGCCGGGCAGCGGGGCTCCCGCACAACGGGACCTCGGTTGGGTTCTGTCCCTTTGGCAGTCGCTTCGCTTCTGCCCATCCTGGCTGATGCCGGTGGTTTGGCGTTGGAACGGTTCTTTCTGATATATGCTGGTTGCGGCTCTTCTTTTTGTGAGGGGCCGCTTTTTTGTTGTGAGGGGGATGGCCCGTGGCTGATGATTTGGTTCGTTCTGAGCTGCTTTCCGTGGATTGGAATGATGAATGGATGCGTCTGCAAGCTGGTCGGCGGCGGGCTGATGATTCTTTTGAGTGGGATAAAAGGGCTCGGCATTTTCGGCCGTTGGAGACTGCCCCGTATGCCCGGGACTTTATGAAGCTGTTGGCGTTAAAGCCTGGTGAATCCGTGCTTGATATGGGGTGTGGAGCTGGGTCGATTGCTATTCCGCTTGCTCAGGCTGGGCATCCTGTGATTGCGGCCGACTTCTCCCCTGCTATGTTGGGCACGCTTGATGCTGGCATTGAGTACTATGGGCTCGAGGGTCGCATTACGCCGCTTGAGCTTGCTTGGGATGATGATTGGGATTTGGTTGGACCGGTCGCGAAAGCGGTGGATGTTGCCTTTGCCAGTCGTTCGGTAACAACGACCAATCTGAAAGGTGCGCTTGCCAAACTCGACCGTACGGCTCGCCGGCGTTGTGCCGTCACGATGGTCGCCAACTCCAGCCCGCGCTATGATCTGCACTTGATGAACGCTATTGGCGCCTCGGTTACCTGCAGCAATGGCTTTGTGTACGCCTTCAACATCCTCATTCAGATGGGTGCCCTGCCGCAGGTCACGTACTTTGAATCGCCGCGTCGCGATACCTTCGACAGCCTTGAAGCGGGCGTGGCGGACTTTTCCCGCATGCTTGAGCATGGCAACGAGGATAAGGTCGACCGTCTGCGCGACTACATCGCCCAGCACATGATCGAGAATCCCCATGCCGGTGAGCCGGGCTCCAAGGGCGTGCCGCAGGGGCGCTATATGCTCGACCATATCCGTAAGGTTCGCTGGGCGTTTATTGCATGGGAGCCGGTCTCTGCGCCCAGCTCATAGCCTGTTCGCAGCCCGCACCGCCCACTCATTCGGCATCCGCATTCTTTTTGAACTGGGCAAACGCGCTCCACACCGCGCCGTTCCTGCGTTATCGTGGGACAGCTCACGTAGATTAAGGCCCCGTCGCGGGGCGCCCCATACATAGAAAGCGAGAACCCATGGCACTGACAGGAGCCCAGGTCAAGCAGCTTCGCAGCATGGCCCATCACCTCAACCCCGCCATCATCATCGGCAAGTCCGATATTAATGAGGGCACCGTCGAGCAGACGGTCGCCTACCTGGAGAAGCACGAACTCGTTAAGTGCTCCGTGCTCGATGGCTCCAGTCTTTCCGCCCGCGAAGCCGCCGAAGAGCTCGCCAAGCGCTGCCACGCCGAGGTCGTCCAGGTCATCGGCCGCAAGTTCTCGCTGTATCGCGAGTCCTCGCGCAAGGATATCGAGAAGATCAAGCTCGTCTAAGAGCCAATGATCCGGCGAGCCAACACATAGCAAGCTTACGGGTGCCCAAGTACTTCGGGCGCCCGTTTTTTATCGCTCGACCAGCACGCGGTTGAGCCGCCCCTCCACCAAGCGCTCGTATAGACGCCGCGTCTCGGGCTCGGGCACGCCATTGACCTGCTCCCTCAGATGGTGCATATGTCCACTGTATAGCTCGACGATATCGCGCCGCCGCCCCGCCGCACTGTAGACACGCATGGCGCAGCGCACCATATCCTCACGCGCCGTTTCCTGCCGAAGCCCCGACTCCGCCAGCCAAATCGCCGACTGCAGGTCGTTTTCTTCTAGGGCGGCATTTGCTCCCTTAATCATGCAATCGATGTACTTTGACTGCATAATGCGTCGCATACGCAAAAAGTAGGTGGGGTTACAGCCATTGGGAACATACAACGGTCCGGCATAAAGCTGCTCAATCTTAAGGCACAGCTCAACTAAATGGGGCCCGCGCGCACCCGTGCGATTTCCCAAAACCTCGCGGCTTATCTGGTCAAACAGCCGTACATCGGTCTTGACGTAGTCGCCGTTGAGTCCGATGCATTCATTTTGGATGAGCACACACGACTTGCCATCCGGCGTCGGTCCCAAAGCCGACCGCAAGCGCGATATCGTCGAGTACAGGTTATTGCGGGCGCTATTGAACTCGGCATGGGGCCACAGCTCCATGGCCAGCGTCTCACGATCGACGAGCGCATCCATGCCCAGTGCAAGCCGCTCGGCAAGTGTCGCCGCCTTCTTGCGGCGCCACATTTTGTCCGTGATGGGAAACCCGTCGCGCTCGGCGCGAAACGCACCAAACATGCGAATCTCGATATGGTCGATGGTATCAACGGCTTCAACCTCGCCGGCCTGGAACAGGCGCTCGCCCTCCCCTTCCAAATCGTCGCGCAGCGAGTACCGCGACAGCTCGCGCACGGGAAGCTTCTTGCGAATCCTGGTCGCCGGCTCGCCCAGACAATGCATGGCAAGGCGCGCAAAGAGCCGATACGATGGCTCCAGAATCCCCGCACGATTCATGGACATCCAGGCCGCAAGATCGCTGTCTCGGCCCGCACAGGCCAAATGCAGCGCCACCATCCAGGCCTCCGCTCCACCAACCTGCGTCTGGCTTATATCGAGCAACTCCGCTTCCTCGCGTACCGAAACCATCGAGGTGTTACGCAGATACGCCGCGCGCTCCAGCAGCAATGCGTTATCGCGCATGTACGCAATCGACTCCTCGGCAAGTTTGAGCACTTGGACCGCACGGAACTTTGCATTAACCGGCCGTCCCTCTGCCAGCGACTGCCAGCCTTCTAGCAACAGGCCAAACAGCTGAATCTGGTTGTCGCGCATGCGCACGGCAAAACGATCGAGCTCGTTGAACGCCGCGTCGTCGGTTACCGGCAGGCCGGAAAGGAGCCGCCGTGCCGCCAACACCATGCGCACCCAGGTAGCCATCGCCTTAAGCCCACGCACGTCGAGCGCCTTCCGCACCACCGTCATCTCGTCGTCGCGCTCGTCGGTTCCCGTAAACGACCCGTCAAAGAGCTCCACCAGCATGCTATCGGCCCGTATAACAATCCCCGCGATGTCGAGCTCGCAGTCGTAGGCCTTGCTCGTTTTGAGCTGCTGTAGAACGCCGCCGTCATCTCCCCGCTCGGTCAGGCAGCGCTTGACCTCGATATGCGCAGACAACATATCGAGTGCGGTATGGGATGTCTCGATTTCTGGCACGGCCAGGTTCGTAGGAAGCCCAAGCCCGTTGTCCCCATAGCAAACAGCCGTCAGTGTCTGGGCCACCCTCCATGAAACAGGGTCTATTTCGCAGGCCGCCCGTTCGCCCCCGCGCTCGATAACCGATGCCATATAGCGAGCGAGCTTTGTATTGGACACGCTGACCGCTGCCAGATATACGCCAAGCGCCTCGGCAGGCGTTGGCTCTGGAGCCGGATCGTCGGCATCGATCGTGCCCAGCGCTGCTCGGCAGATATCGGCCCCGTGCCCCGTCAGAGCAAGATCGACCCCATACTGCCCAGCAAGTTCAAGGACCGCATCACGGTCCAAAAAGGCGTCCGCCAGGCCCATCGCCGCATCGCATCGGCCCGCCTTAAGCAAAATCCGGGCCGCCCTCGGAACAAGTTCGGGGCGAACCTCGGCCACCAACTTACGCAAACGCAAGCGTCCGTTATCCTCCGTGCCCAGACACGTAAAACTCCGCTCGGCGGGATCCAAGCCAAAGATCGGATAGTCGCGTACAAAGTAGGACTGGTCGACCATCGACAGCCTCACCCCACAAGCCTCGAGTTCTGCGATATTGCCCTCGCCCATCAAAATCATGAGACATGCCACGCAAAACAGCGCATTATTGTCGAGCGAAGCCAGATCGACAAGTGCCGCGCCATATACGTTGACAATCTCGTTTTCGAGCAGACCGGCTACGTCGCCTTGGCCATACAGACCCGTCTGCAATGCCGAAACGAGCTCGGGCACGCCCTGCGTGAGCTGATAAAAGTCGAGCGATGTGCTGATCGAAAACGCCGATGCCCACGCCGAATACTCATAGGCATGCACCTTGAGCATCTGCGCATTGATCTTAACCGAATCGCCCAGCCCATGAATCAGCTGACGATTTGAAGGACGGCAGGAGATAAAGACCCCTACCCCCATGGCGCGCAGGCCGCGAATCCTGTCGATGAGGTCTTCGGTATCGTGCTGATCGAGGTTTGGCACATTATCAATCGCGATAAGGGAGTGCGGTTTGTCTTTGAGTTCTTCGGTAACCACCTCGAGCTGCATAAACACCTCGCGCCCAATGGCGCGATCGGCCTCGATAATCCGCACGGGGCCTCGCGTCGGGTCGCATTTAACCTCATGGGTGTACTGCAGCAGCACCGAGGTCTTCCCAAACCCGTCGGGCGCATAAAGAACCACAATGCCGGCCTTTCGGCCCTTGGCGATAAGCTCATTCATCAAGCGTTCGCGTCGCACCATATAGCCTCCGCCCAGCGGCATCAGCTCGAGGTCGTCTATACTGCCCAAATCGTTTACCATGCCCGCTCCTCAACTCGACCGTATGGACACTGTAACCGCAAGACCATACAAGCCGCGCTATGAATAGAGCGACCTTGTGTTTTAGGTTGTCTTTTGGTACGCAAGCGGCAAGTTTTTGTACAGCGAGGGCCGATTGTTATTAATCCCCCGACTAATCGGTCTTTAAGCAGGTAAATGGCTTGTCAGCTTGTCCCATCTAAGCGGCAGTGTAACGCAAATGAACAAGGTTCAGCTATGTCATTCAACTCGCCTAGCACCCGCTACCGTCTACGACCTTTTAGTGGCATTTTTGCATAGAATCTGATATGGAATGAATCATACTGTTGGGCATCCGGCATTCGCCAAGCCTGCGGCAAGATTTTGGTCAAGCGGGCGGAAAGGGATAGCAAAAAGGCCCCCGCAAAGCGGAGGCCTTAGGCAAGGCTATGTCGAGGTGCAGGATTCGCGCTACTCGCAGAGCGAAAGGGCGGCCTCGTCGGCAACAACAACGCAGTTGGTGTGCAGCTGCAGGATCGAAGCCGGGCACGCGGGCGTAACCGGACCATAGCACATGTCATGCACGGCCTGAGCCTTGGCCTCGCCGTTGGCGACGACCAGGATCATGCGGGCATACATGATGGTCTGGGTGCCCATGGTGTAGGCCTGACGGGGAACGTCGTCGATGCTATCGAACAGGCGGCTGTTGGCCTGAATGGTGCTCTCGGTGAGGTCGACGCAGTGCGTGCCCTTGGAGAAGTGGTCATCGGGCTCGTTGAAACCGATGTGGCCGTTGTTGCCAATGCCGAGCAGCTGCAGATCCGGGTAACCGGCGGCGGCGACGATTTTGTCGTACTCAGAGCAGGCAGCGGCGGCATCGGGGTTGGAACCGTCAGGCACATGCGTGTTGTTCAGGTCGATGTTGATGTGATCGAAGAAGTTCTCACGCATGAAGTAGTGATAGCTCTGGGGATCGTCGTGCGAAAGGCCGCGATACTCGTCCAGGTTGTAGGTGCTGACCTCGGCAAAGTCGACGTCGCCCTTCTCGTACCAAGCAGCGAGCTGCTTGTAGGCACCGATCGGGGTGGAGCCAGTGGCAAGGCCCAGCACACAGTCGGGCTTGAGGATAACCTGCGCCGAGATGATATTGGCGGCCTTGCGGCTCATATCCTCGTAGTCTTTAGCTTTAATGATCTTCATTACGCGTCCTTTCTCGTACAAGAGAGGCAAGGCTCCCCTTACAAGCACTTGCCCGCGGCCCGCGTCGGCCGCAACCAACGTGTGCGGCCACCAGGGCGAGGTCGCGTAATGTATGTGTCTCGTGTCTAGCCGCGTCGAGGCCCCTGCCCGTCCACGGTGACCCGAAGCCTTTTAGCTTCGGACAAACCCCATCTTGCCACGGAGGGCGTCCTCTTTCAAGGGCGCCCTCCGTAAACGTGTTTGAATTGTAGGCTAATGGCCTCGTGCACTTGTTAGCGCTCGCGAGCAACGATGAGCTGGTCCATCTCTTCGACATGCACGCCAACGGAGCCCTTGATGCTTGAGAACTCAACGGAGTTGCACACCAAGATGGGAACCGTCACATCGTAGCCCTCGGCAGCAATTGCCTCGCGATCGAACTCAATGAGCACATCGCCCTTATGGACGATGTCACCCACTTGCGCATGCACGGTAAAGTGCTTGCCCTCAAGCTGAACAGTGTCCAAACCAACGTGGATGAGCACGTCCAAACCATCGACCGTGTTAAGCGCAACAGCGTGTCCCGTGGGAAAAATGGCCTCGACCTTGGCATCAGCCGGTGCAATCACACGCGTTCCGGTGGGCTGAATCGCCACGCCCTGGCCCAAAAGGCCGGTGGCAAATGTCTGGTCGTTTACCTCGGAAAGCGGAATGACGTCGCCCGAGATGGGAGCATCCAGCGTAAGGACTCGACCACGCATACCAAAAGACCTTAGGACTTTAGTGAACATGCTCCCCCTCGGACATACCAATCAATCAAAATAACCTTAACAGTTTACCACTTGGCAACGGTTTTTGACCATTAGGGAAGTTCGCGCTTGACAACCTCGACGATGTCGTCAACAACGCGCTGGGTCAGCTCGTGCGTCTCGGCCTCGGCCATCACGCGGACCAGTGGCTCGGTACCGCTCGGGCGCACCAGAATGCGGCCGCGGCCATCAAGCTCCTTCTCGGCAGCAGCGACGGCATCCCAGATGGGCTGGCAATCGTCCAGACCGGCCTTGTTGTCGGAATGCACGTTAACGAGTACCTGCGGGTACTTCTTCATGATGCCGGCAAGATCGGTGAGGGTACGACCGGTGCGCTTGAGCACGGCCAGAAGCTGCAGAGCCGTCACCAGGCCGTCACCGGTGGTGTTGTGCTCCAGGAAGATGATGTGGCCGGACTGTTCGCCGCCGATGACGGCACCGTCCGCGAGCATGCGCTCCAGAACGTAGCGGTCGCCCACGGCGGTCTGAACCATCTCGAAGCCCTGCTCCTTCATAGCGATGGAGAAACCCAGGTTGCACATGACGGTCGAGACGATCTCGGAGTTGGCGAGCTTGCCGCGAGCGGCGAGGTCAGAACCGCAGATAGCCAGGATGTAGTCACCGTCGATCTCATTGCCCTCGCTGTCCACGAACAGTACGCGGTCGGCGTCGCCGTCGTGGGCCAGACCGATGTCAGCATGGGTGCGCAGCACGAGCTCGCGCAGGGGCTCGAGGTGCGTAGAGCCGCACTCAACGTTAATGTCGGTGCCGCAGTAATCGGTGTTGATGGCGTGGACCGTGGCGCCCAGGCGCTGCAGCGCGGCGGGCGTGGTCTGGCAGGAAGCACCGTGACCGCAGTCGACGGCAACGACCAGGCCATCGAGCCTCAGGCCATCAAGCGTATCGATGGCATGATCGACATATGCCTTGCGGGCATCCTTCATCTTGATGATGTGGCCCACGCCGGCACCGGTCGGCAGCGTGTCGGCAGCCATGGCTTCCTCGGACATGACCCAGGCGCTGATCTCTTCCTCGACAGCATCGGGAAGCTTCATGCCCTTGCGGCTAAAGAACTTGATGCCGTTGAACTCCGGCGGATTATGCGAAGCAGAGATGACGATGCCGCCGTCGAGCTCGTTTTGAACGGTGAGCAGGGCCACGGCCGGCGTGGGGATGACGCCGCAGCAATGCGGGCGGCCGCCCTCGGCCATAATGCCGGCGGTCAGAGCGCTCTCGAGCATGGTGCCCGAAAGGCGCGTATCACGGCCGATGCAGATATCCGGACCAAGAAACTTGGTCGCCGCGCGACCCAGACGAAACGCGAGGTCGCACGAGAGGTCGGCGTTGGCGACGCCACGGACGCCGTCGGTACCGAAGATGTTCTGGGGCATAGGATCGCTCCTTCCCTAGCAGGCGATATGCAACCGCCCACCCTAGTCGAAAAAGAAAAGCGGGACCCGCCGAGGAATCGGCAGGCCCCGCTTGTACATTGTATCTCGAAAGGAGATAAAACCTTAGCGCTTGGAGAACTGGGGAGCGCGGCGGGCCTTCTTGAGGCCGTACTTCTTGCGCTCGACCACGCGAGCATCGCGCGTAAGGAAACCGGCCTTCTTGAGGTCAGCACGGTAGTCGCCAGCGTTCAGAAGAGCGCGAGCGATGCCCAGGCGCAGAGCGCCGGACTGACCGGAAATGCCGCCGCCATCGCACAGAGCGATAACGTCGAACTGACCGGCGGTGTCGGTCACCTTGAAGGGAGCAAGGGCGTTCTCAACGAGCTGATGACGGCCGAAATACTGCTCGGCATCACGCTTGTTGATGGTCACCTTGCCGGTGCCGGGGACGAGACGGACGCGGGCGACGGCGTTCTTACGACGGCCGGTACCCTGGTAGACAACGGTGTTCTCAGCCATCTTTAAGCCTCCAGCTCAATCTTCGTGGGGTTCTGGGCAGCATGCGGATGCTCGGCACCAGCGTAGACCTTAAGCTTGGTCATCTGGGCACGGCCGAGGGTGGTCTTGGGCAGCATACCGCGAACGGCGCGCTCGATGACCTTCTCCGGGTGCTTCTCCATAGCCTGGCGGAAGCTCTCAGCCTTGAGGCCGCCGTTGTAGCCGCTGTGGCGATAATAGGTCTTCGTGTCGGCCTTGTTACCGGTAAGCTGGACCTTATCGGCGTTGATGACGACAACGAAGTCGCCGCAGTCGCTGTTGGGCGTGAACTGGGGCTTGTTCTTACCGCGCAGGATCATTGCGATCTGGGTGGCAAGACGGCCCAGGACAGCACCATCGGCGTCGACGAGAACCCAGTTGCGCTGGACCTCGCCCTGCTTGGCGTAGTGAGTCGATTTCGAAATCACTTAGACTCCTCCATGTACAGTACGTGTTGTTACAGAGATTCACGGGGCTCTGCAAGTAACCCGTCCATATTACCCCGCTCGCCGTACGAGTCAACAGGTATTTTGGCTCCGACCAGAGTTTCTGCACATGTCATCCACGAGCCGTGATTTTTCCAGCTCTTTAGCTGTTGTCATTTTTTTGAGGGTTCGCTATCGCTAGCGCTCAACGAACTCTTGGATTTCCGCGAGCAGGCGCTTTGCCTCCTGACGGCCCTGGATATACAGGTCCAAAAGCTTTGCCGAATCGTGCTCGACATGGCCGACCTCGACCGGCTTTTGCGGAGCAACGACCAGCGCACGGCCCTCGCGCTCATACTTCCACAGGTGCATGCGCTGGATGTTGTAACGGTCGTGGCGCGTCTCGATAGCCTCGAGCAGATAGGGGTAGTCGGCATAGCGGGCGCGCGCGGCAGGCATAAACTCGTAGGGCTTTTTCTCGTACGAGCGGTCCTGCGTGACAATGACAACCGCGCGATCGAAGCCCGCCTCCTCGAGCACATGCTCGATGGGGACCGAATCGGCTACGCCGCCGTCGACGTATTTGTGCCCGTCAATCTCGACCGGCGGCGTCACCAGCGGCAGCGACGTCGATGCGCGCACGGCATCGAGGTCGAGCACGGCGCTTTTGACCGGGAGGTACGTGGCGGTTCCAAAGAGCATGTCCGTAGCGACGGCGTACATCTCGATGGGGCTCGCGTCGAACGTCTCGTTGTCAAAGGGATCCAGGCGGTCTTGGACGTCGTTGAAGATGAAGTCGTAACCCACAATGGAACCCGTGGACGCAAACGATGCAGCGCCCATGAAGCGGCTGTCGTTGCAGAAAGCCAGGTTGATGCGGTTGGCACGGCCGATCTGGTGCGACTTGTAGTTCACGCCGTTGAGGGCGCCGGCCGATACGCCATATACCGCCGGAATCTCGACGCCAGCCTCCATGAGAACGTCGAGCACGCCCGCAGTAAACTGCCCGCGGAAGCTGCCGCCCTCCAAAACGAGCGCGACCTTGCCAGCGTTCTTTGCCTTATCTTCTGCAGTCATGTTGACCTCCTGCGATTGCGTTTTGGCCTTCTTCTACCCAGTTTTGGGATGGAGGGCGCGCAGGTTTTGGAGTTGAGGAGGGCGGAGCGGTCGGCGGGAAAGCGTGTCCCGTTCTCAGAGCAAATTCCGGGTCGTATTTTCCGCTGAGCCCGCCATCAGGAAAATGAATCCCATTTCGAGCTTAGATTCCGGGATGCGCTTTCCGCTTGAGCTGCCATTGGGAAAGCATGTCCCACTCTACGGCGGGATTCCGGGTCGCAGTTTCCGCTTGAGGCGCCATCCGGAAACTACGTCCCAGTCTGAGCGCGGATTCCGGGACACGCTTTCCGCCTGGGCCGCCATTGGGAAAGCGCGTCCCGGTCTGCGTTGCCAAGGCGTTTTCTTTACGCTCGCGCCCTGCATAGAGTTCGATTCTCCGCGGGTAGAGATGACGTTGGCGCGGGGGCATTGTCGGCTGTCATCCGATCGACATCGCATCTGTTTTGGGCTGAGGCATTGCGCGGAGAATCCGCGTATTTGCTTCGCAAATCCGCACCGGCTTCGGCCGCCTGCCGGCGCCCTCGCCCGCTCGCTACAAACGCTTCGCGTTTGCTTAACGCTCGCGCCCTGCATAGAGTTCGATTCTCCGCGGTGCGGGCTAGAAATAAAAAGGCAGGTAGAGACACTTCTCTACCTGCCTGCTACTTATGGTGGAGGCGCGGAGAATCGAACTCCGGTCCACGAAAGCCCCCTGATTGGCATCTCCAAGCTCAGTCGCTGGTTTAGTCTCGGACGCTTTGCGCGCAGCGACACGCTCGCGGCGTCCTAACCGGTTCGGTCTTAGCCTGCGCCATACCGATTACATGCGCAGGAGCATTCCCCTAAAATGACGTCGCGCCGGTGTCGGGGAAATCACCGGGTTGACGCGCCGCTATAAATTAAGCAGCGAGAGCCATAGGCTCAAAAGAAGAGTTGTTGTCAATTCAATTTGACGGTACCCCTGTTTAACGAGGCGAGGAGACCTCGGCTTGCTTCCTCTCTCAGAGCTATCGTGTCGAAACCAGTCGCCCCCGAATGTTGGGAAAGTCTGGATGGCATTGGGCACGAGCACCCAACACTCGTCGACTTTTCAAGGAACATGCGGGGCAAGCCCCACTTGTGGAGTGTTATCTTACCACGTTCTGAAAGCGGACAGCTGTTCTATGCACGAGCTGTGAAGACCCCAATGTGCGCCGCACTTCGCACTTTTGCTACCGATCGCGTCACGTATATTTTCGCCAAGCAGAATTGACCCGTCGAAAGGACCGTTATGGATACCAAGCAGCAACTCGTCAATGCCCTCGCGGGCCTGGGCTCAACCATTACCGAAGCTATGGATGTCATCGAGGGCTTTGTCCCCTGCGGACATCCCGCCCTCACGGTATCGAACGCACTCGTCGCGCTGGACGTTGACGATGATGCAGCTCTCACTCAGCAGCTTGAGACCGTCGAGGGCTTTATCGACCACGTGAGTGAGAACCGCGGCGTGGCCGCCTACCACGGTATCGAGGTCGAGCTCGCGGGTCCCAAGGCCGATCTGTTCACAGCAATCCGCGAGGTAGGCGCCCTTATGCAGACCGCAGGCGTCAAGAACACCCAGGTCAACGAGTGGGTCTACCGCAGTCTGGCAGCACTCGACAGCTCCAACGAAAAGGCAGCCGAGCAGCTCGCAGAAAGTCCCACCATCAAGGCCGAGCTTTTGTAAATAGCAGACGCGGGCCCCTTGGCGCATCGTCGTCCAAGGGGCCCGCGAACAGCTCGCGTCAACCGATAGCCGTGCCGCCACGTTCGGTCAAAGCCAGAATTGGCATCATTTGGCGCGGGGTCTTTGCTGCGAGATCGGCATGTTCGAGCAGCTTGCGATCGTTGGTCACCAAGTAATCGACCTGTGCGCGCTTGCACGCGGCGAGCACCAAGTTGTCCTCGTAATCGCGATGGAGCGCTAAGTATTTGTCGGCCAGCCAAAGGTCCGACGCATCTGCACCCACGGCCGTGGCGTTTTCGGTCATGTTCCGAACAAACGCCAACGCTGCATTGCCAATTGCACGGGCAGATGCCTCGTCGAGCGCTCCCCCGCTGGCAAGAACGCTACGCTTCAGCTCGTGTTGGACAACGTACAGCACGTCCTTGGCGATATGCACCGGGAAGAACAGCAATGCCCCTGCCTCCGTCGCCTGCCCAATAAACGCACGCGCGGCAAGCAACTCGGCATGGTCGACGCAAAACGAATCAACCCATACGTTGGCATCCACCATTATTTTGAGGGGAGCCCCTCTCACAGGATCATCCCCTTTTGGCGATAGCGCTCGTCCATGGCTTCGGAATAGATTGTGTCCCAATCGCGATCGTCGGATACGGACGACGTAGCGATGCCGAGGTCCGCGTAAAGCTGATCCGCCGCCGCCCATGATGCGGCGAACGGAGTATCGTGCGCGACGGTCTGCCGCCGGTCGTCGACGGCCGCAAGCACTTCCTCGCACTGCCCGCCACCCTGCGCGACCTTGGCCACCACCTTTTTGATGAGCTCGGGCAGTGTCCCGCCCGAAAGCCGCAACGCTTCCTCCGCATGGTCCTTGACCTGGCGATCCACGCGAACGTTCACCTGCGCCATGCTGCCAACGGTAGCCATCTCAACCTCACCTTCAGCATTTGCTAGCTCTGCTAGCACGAGCATATATCCGAGCTAACATCTCGTCAAAGAAGGCCTGCACCCTGGCGGCTGCGGCGCCGCCAGGGTGCAGGCCATTTACTCAATCGAAAACGCTAACGCAGGTACGCCTTTGCGTTGCCCAGGCTGTAGGCGATCGTTGAGCCGTTGTGCAGCAGTGACGACGTCTGCGGAGTGATCATGCCGGTAATGCCCAGCGCCAGGAGCACCGAGTTGGTGAGCATCACCTTGGAATACGAACTCGTCAGACGATCGATAAGCCCCTGACTCATACGGCGCAGGCGCACGATCGCGGCAAGATCCGTATCGGTCAGGATGATGTCGGCAACCTCCTTGGCGATGTCGCTTCCGCCACCCATCGCCAAGCCCACGTCGGCCAAACCGAGCGCCGGCGAATCGTTGACACCGTCGCCCACCATGGCAACGTGGCGCCCCTCGCGCTTAATCCGCTCCACATAGGCGTACTTGTCCTCGGGCAGCAGTTCGGCCTTAAACTCGTCGACGCCCGCCTCGCGCGCGATGCGCTCGGCCGTGCGCTCGGAGTCGCCCGTAAGCATAACGACATGCTTGACGCCCAGCGCATGCAGGTCGGCGATGGCCTCACGGACCCCGGGCTTGAGCGGATCCTCGATACCGAGCACGCCGACGACCTTGCCATCGACCGCCAGATACAGCGGTGACAGGCCCTGCATCTGAGACTCAATGCGCTCCTTAATGTCGGAATCGAGCTGCGCGCTCTCGTCCTCAAACACAAAGTGTGCCGAGCCGATAATCGCGCGACGCCCTTCAATGGACGAAGCGATGCCGTGCGCCACGATGTACTCGACGGCAGCATGGCGCTCGCGGTGCTCGAGCCCGCGCTCGCGTGCCGCATTGACCACGGCACGCGCCACCGGATGCGGAAAATGCTCCTCCAAGCAAGCGGAAAGGCGCAGGACCTCGTCCTCGCTCCAGCCATCGGTGGTGAGCACGCAGGCAAGACGCGGCTGCGCCTCGGTAAGCGTGCCGGTCTTGTCAAACACAATGGTGTCGGCCTTGGCAAACGACTCAAAGTACTTCGCGCCCTTGACCATGACGCCCATCTTGGCAGCATCGCTCATAGCGGTCATGACGGCAACGGAACCCGTGAGCTTGAGTGCGCACGAGTAGTCGACCATCAGTGCCGCCGAGGTCTTGATGAGGCTGCGGGTAGTAAGCGCAACCAGGCCCGCGAGCAGGAAGTTCCACGGGACGATCTTGTTGGCAAGGTCCTCCATATGCGACTGGCCCTCGGACTTGAGCGAGTCGGCCGTCTGCACGAGCGAGACGATTGAGCGCAGTTTGGTTTGCGCCGTATTGGCGCGCACGCGCACCAAGATGCTGCCGTCTTCCACGACGGTGCCGGCGAACACGTCGTCGCCTGCGCTACGCTCGACGGCCAGCGGCTCGCCGGTCAGGGTCGCTTGGTTGACCATAGCGCTCCCCTGCTCGACAACACCGTCGATGCAAATGGACATGCCAGTGCGCACGGCTACCAAGTCGCCGGGCTCGAGCTCGGTGGCGGCAACGCTTACCTCGGTGTCACCGACCACTTTTTGTGCCTTATCGGGCACGTCGAGCAGCGAGTTGATGAGCTCGTTTTCGCTCATGGCGCGCGTGTAGTCCTCGAGCAATTCGCCCACGTTGAGCAGGAACATCGTCTGGCCGGCGGTATCGACGTCGCGTTTGACAAACGAGATACCAATGGCCGAAGCATCGAGCACGGGAACGGTCAGGCGCGGCTGCGCGAGCTCACGGAGAGCGGCGCGCAAAAATGCCATGTAACCGGCCACGACAAACACAGCACGCAGAGGCGTCGGCAAGAACCAGCGGCGCGCGTAGTGGGCGCCGATAAGTGTGGCAAGATCCATGACGAGCTTGTGCTTGCGTGGCTCAAGCTGCATCACGTAACCCGTCTTTGCGTCGGCGATGGCCTGAGCGTCGAGCGCACCGACGGCGGCCAGCACGGCATCGCGGCGCGACTCGTCGTATTCGAGTGCCATCTGGCCGATGCGGCCGTAGACGCGCACCTTGTGCACGCCGTCGATGTCGCCGCCAAGCTTAAGAAGTGCATCGAGATCGCTCTCTGGCACAGGACCCGCCAATTGAAGACGGGTCCTGCCGGGGATCTCGCTAATAATCGAGAATCTCATAGTTTGTGCCTGGGAGCGTTACTCGGCTGCCTCGTCAGCAGCGGCCTCGCTCTGGGTGATGTAAGCAGCCTCGGCAACCATGTCGTCGACATTAGCCTTGGCCTGCTCGACCATGTCCTGGTAGCCGTTCTTGATGCGCATGCCGCACGCGATACCCTGCACGCAGGCGTTCTTTACCGGAGCGCTGGTAAGCAGCTTGATGCCGGCCGTGCCAAGCAGAAAACCGCCACCGACAAGCAGGGTATTGAACGTCGACTTCTTCATGTTGCTTCTCCTTTTTGCCGCATTGGACGCGGCATGGTGCCTTAGCACCCGAGTTCATTAGTCTGCTCGAGCACGCTTTGAGACTAGTTTAGTCGAACTATTATGGTCAACCAAAGTTAACCTTTGGAAATCTTGGTCCCCTTTCCTACAGCTGCCAGGCAGCCGCTTCCTTTTGCAGTGCGACCATACGGGCAAATTCTCCACCTGCCGCCTTGAGCTGAGCCGAAGCACCCTGCTCGGCAACCACACCATCCTTGAGTACAACGATCTTATCGGCATTTTCCACCGTGCGCATACGGTGGGCAATAACGATAACCGTCTTACCTGCAAGCAGACGGGAGAGCGCCTGCTGAACCACGGTCTCGTTCTCCACATCCAAGCTCGCCGTCGCCTCGTCCAACAGCACGATAGGCGCGTCTTTGAGCAGCGCACGGGCGATAGAGATGCGCTGGCGCTCACCGCCGGACAGCTTGGAGCCGTTCTCGCCGATCATGGTGTCATAGCCCTGCGGCATGCGGCTCACAAACTCGTCGCAGTTGGCGGCACGCGCGGCAGCAAGCACTTCCTCATCGGTGGCATCGCGACGACCAAGACGGATGTTTCCCATCACCGTGTCGTCAAAGAGCAGCACGTCTTGGAACACAATGGCGTAGTCGCGCAGCAGCGCCTCGGGATCCACGCTCGCAACATCCACGCCGCCCACGGTGACCGTGCCTTCGGTGGCGTCCCAAAAGCGCGCGGCCAGGCGGCTCACCGTGGACTTACCGGAGCCCGAAGGACCGACCAGTGCCGTGACCTCGCCTTCCTTGGCGGTAAAGCTCACATCGGTAAGAACTTTCTCGCCGGCGCGGCCGTCCTCGCCCGCACCATAGCCAAATGCCACGTGATCGAACACCACATCGTGGCCTACGGGCTCAAACTGCTCGCTGCCCCGCGCCACGGGCTCTTCCATGATGGAACGCATGCGCTTGGCCGACGACTCGGCGGCAAACAGCTCGGACATCAGCATCAGCGCCTGATCAAAGGGCGCATAGATGCGGCTCACCATAAGCAGGAAGGCAAACATCATCAAAAAGTCGACCTGGCCGGAGGCGACCATCGCAGCGCCCGTGACCAACGTGGTGGCAATCCCCAGGCGCAGGATGGCAAAGGCGGAGTTGACCAAAAGCCCATTGGCGAGCTCGCCCTTGGTGGTCTCGCGCTCCTCGGCATCGATCACGGCGTTGAGCCCCTCAAGATAATGAGTCTCCTGGTTGGTGGCGCGGATCTCGCGCACGCAGTCGAGCGTCTCCTGGATCGCCTCGGTAACCTTGACCTTCTCGGCACGCACATGGTCGAACACCGGGGTCATGGGGCCGCGTGTCAGATACAGCACGGCAAAGGCCACGGGCACGCTCCAAAACGCCGCGATCGCCAGCTGCCAGCAAAAGAACAGCGACGCCACGAACACAATGGCGCTTGCGATGATGGCGCCCCAAAGCTCTCCCAGCACGTGGCTGTAGGCGTGCTCCATGGCCTGGACGTCGCCCATGATGGTCTCGGTTAAATCGGCCAGATCACGACGGCCAAAAAACGACAGCGGCAGCTTGCGCAAGCGCTCGGCAATCTCCATACGCTGCTTGCCGCACTCCTCGTAAAAGATGCAGTAGGTGTAGTAATACTGCTGCCAGTTAGAGGCAAAGAGCAACACAAAAAAGACCAGGAGGCCGCCCACAATCGGCAGGGCATCCGGCAGGTCGGCGCCGATGGCGAGATGTTCGACAAAACCGGCCATGACCAGGAATAAAAAGCCCATGCCGGCCATGGTAATGAGATTAGTGAGCGTGGTCCAGAAAATGCCACGTTTTACGCCGGCGACGCCTTTATCGGATAGGAAATACTTCTTTTGGAATGAGGCGAACATTTAGGCCTCGCCTCCCTTCGTGACGGCGGCATCCGCGGTCGCTGCAGTGATTTTCCAGCTCGCGGCCTGTTCGTATTCGGTCCACATCTTGGCATACAGGCCCTCTTGGGACAGCAACTCGGCATGGGTACCCGACTCCTGCACGCTGCCCTGGTTGAGCACCACGATTTGGTCTGCGCCCACTACAGTCGAGAGTCGGTGCGCAATCATAATGACCGTGCGACCCGCCGCCAGCTTGCTAAAGGCGCGTTGGATGAGCGCCTCGTTCTCGGGATCGGCAAACGCCGTGGCCTCATCGAGCACCACGATAGGCGCGTCTTTAAGGATCGCGCGGGCGAGTGCCACGCGCTGGACCTCGCCGCCCGAAAGATACGCCCCGCCGGCGCCGAGCATGGTATTGATGCCCTGTGGGAGCTTGGCCACAATGTCGTCGCACTGAGCTGCGGAGAGGGCCGCACGCACTTCGTCGTCAGTGGCCGTAGGCTTGGAGGCGCGCACGTTATCGGCAAGTGTTTGCCGGAACAGCTGGTTGGTCTGAAACACAAAGGCGACCTGGTCCATAAGCTCGTGCGGATCCATATCGCGAACGTCCACGCCGCCTACGAGCACTCGACCCGAGGAAACATCCCAAAAACGCGGGATCAGGCTTGCGCAGGTTGACTTACCGCCACCCGAGGGACCCACCAGGGCGAGGGTGCTACCCGCGGAAACGCTAAAGCTCACATGGCTAACGGCAGGTGCTTCGGCACCCTCGTAGGTAAAGCTCACATCCTCAAATCGCACGTCGCTGCCGGCAGGGTGCTTGGGTTGGGCGGTCACGGAGAGCTGCTTGGAATCCATGACGCTTCGAATACGAGCCAGCGAATCGGCACTCATCTGAGAGGCCTCGCCCACAAACATGAGCTTGGTCATGGCCGTCGGCACCACGGCCGAAAATATCGCGTAAAACGTGAAGTTGGCCATAAAATGCGCGAAGTCCGTCTCGCCCGGCGCCAACAGCAACGCCACGGGCAACAGGAATGCCACAAGACCATTGAGCGCGGTAAGGTTGAGTACCTGCGGACCTCGACAGAACGTGCCCGCATAGTTTTGTGCCATGTCGGCGTATTCGGCGATCGCATCGTGGAAGGCCTTAAAGGAGTAGACCGTCTGCTGAAACACCTTGACAACGGGGATGCCACGTACGTATTCGGTGCCGGTCTTGTTCATCTTGACCAGCGCTCCCATGTAGGCCTTCATGAACTCGGCGCCTTTGCCGCTCATCATGGTGGCCATGGCGCCAAACGAAACGACGACCGAGATAAGGCATGCCGCCCCCAAACGCCAATCGAGCGCGAAAAGCAGCACGAGCAAGCCCACGACCATGGCGGCGGCGCCTGCGATATCGGGCAGCATGTGTGCGAGCAAAGTCTCGGTGGAGGCGGCACATCCGTCTACAACACGACGCAGCTCACCGGTGGCGTGCGTGTCAAAGTAGCCAAGCGGCAGCTTAAGCAGGTGCTCGCTCGTAGTCTTGCGAATATTGGATGCGCAGCGAAACGCAGACAGGTGCGTGCACATGAGCCCCACGAAATAAGCTACGATGCTTGCCAGGGCAAAACCCACGGCCCACCAGCCATACATCGCGATATCGGTGGCTTCGCTCCAGTTAGGTGCCACGGCGATCAGATTGCGTGCGACAAGCCAAATGCACACGAACGGGCCAAAGCTCAGCAGCTGCGAGAGCGCCGAGAGCGCCATGCCCAAATACGTTAGGAATTTGCGGTCACCAGCATATGCAAGCAGCTCGCCGATACCGCCGCCTTCCTTTTTTGATTCCTTTGCCATGAGATTCCTTTCTAACGGCTTGAGAGTTAACCGTAATGAACTTATCATTGGCATGTTAGCCATGGCTCACAATCAACCGAGCTGTGGACGTTTCTGCAAAGGAAAGGGACGCTTTTGCAAATGCGGCGGGCAGCGACCGACATAACCGAGCTCTACGCACCGCAGTTTGAGCAGTTTGGCCTGGAGCTTACCGGCAAGGGCGCCGTCTTTACCGGAGAGGTGGCAAACGACCGGGCGCACGGCCGCGCATGGATCATGCCCCTCTCCCCTGCCTGCATCGTCATGGAGCATTTCATCACCCCGACGCACGATATGTACCTGGCCGAATACACACCCGAACCATACGCCTGCGTGAGCGAGGTCAGCGCGCCCACACTTACATGCATGCCCGAGGCTGGCATAACGCCCGCGAACCTTAAACCATTGCATGGACCGTGGCCAAACAATGCCGTTTGCAGCTTTATCCAAGATAACTGTGGCAAGGAATTAAGCCCGCTGTTTGCGGGGCGGCTCTATCACTCGTGCTCGGTACTCTTTTTGCCTGGATATTTTGACGAACTGGAGCACCGCTATCCCACCGAGTTCGCGGGAATCTTTGAGGCGTTTGCCGAGCCATGGCACGAGGAGGCGACGTCTGCCATCTGCCACACGCTGCGCCGGATTAACGAGGACCGCGCCCGCACCGTAGGCGGACACGTCTATATGCAGGGCATCGTGGAGACCATGGTCGCGGAGCTCGCCTGTTCGCGCGCGGCCCACAAGCAGGCGCGGCAGGCGGCAGACACACACGTCAGCATAACCATTGCCGAAGAAGCAACGGCGATGATTGAGCGCGCGCTCGACAAAGGCAGACGTATGGGTATCAACGAGGTGGCCGAGAGGCTCTACACAAGCCGCTCCAAACTATGCGCCACCTTTAAGGCCCAAACCGGCGAGTCCCTGGGCGCCTACATTCGCAGACGCCGTATGGAGCGAGCACAGGACCTTTTGACCGACAGCCCCCTTTCGATAGCCCAAGTAGCCGAGCGACTCGGCTATCCCCAACAGGCGGCCTTCGCCCAAGCGTTCAAACAATACACCGGCATGACACCCACGGCTTGGCGAAGCAAGCACCGCTAAGGTCCAAGCTCCTTGGCCGTTACGGAGCGATTTAATTAGCCGCCGCCCATCAGCTCGCCCAGGATCTAAACGTCAAGATGCGACGCAATCAAGCGCCTTTTTGATAAGAGGGACAGATCGATCGGCCAAATACAATGGGATGTTGAGTACCCCATCGTCGAGCTTCAGGTTCTTAAGTGAGTAGCGGACCCTCAACGGGGTCGTCTCCGCATGCTTGTCGGCATAGTACTTAAGGCTCTTGGAATGAACGACCTCTCCCGATTTGACCTCGACGGGAACGATTTCGTTTCCGACTTGAATCAAAAAATCGACTTCGTGCTTCGGCTTCTCGTTTGTCCAATAACG
>DBFSAO010000031.1:0-5646 GCA_048500675.1 Collinsella sp. | reverse complement strand
CGGAAGCTAAGCCCCATCGCGCCGAGAGTACTGCGGGGTCAGCCCGTGGGAGGCCAGGGCGCCGCTGACCGGTGGACGGCACCGAGCCGTACGCTTGAACTGAGAAGGGGGAGGCCTCGCGGCCTCCCCCTTTTTTGCGTTTACGGGCTTTTGTCTCACATAGTAGCTGTGTTTTATAACCCTCGTTTGTCGCATCTTCTGTGAACGGGCTACAATAACTTAGTCTGTGCGATATGGAGGTGAACATGGCTGAAGCTGGTATCGGCGTTGATATCGTCGAGATTTCCCGTATGAAATCAATTCTTGAAAAGACGCCGTCGTTTGCTCGGCGTGTGTTTACCGAAGAAGAGCGTGCGTATTGTGATGCATCATCGCGTCCCGCTGCTCACTATGCCAGCCGCTTTGCTTCGCGCGAGGCGGTACTTAAAGCTCTCGGCACGGGTTTTAGTCAAGGCGTTGGTCGCAAGGATGTTTCGGTTACGCGTGATAAACTCGGCAAACCGAAGGCGCTGCTTTCGGGCCGTGCTCTCGAGATCGCTCAAGAGCTGGGTGTTGTTGAGGTCGCTCTTTCCATTACGCTTACAGGAGACTTAGCCGTTGCGAATGCCATCGCGATTACCGAAGATGCTCGGCCTAAGCCAAAAGAGGAAAAGGTTAGTACCAAGAAACGCGTAGCGCAGACATTTAAAGAGGCTCGCTCTGTTTTAGATGAGCTTGAGCAGCTGCAGAATTCAGCATTGACGGAGCACCTGGGCGATGCTTCGCAAGATACGCTAGGAGCATAGATGAAACCGGTTTTGAGTACCGAAGAAGTCGTTCGTCTCGAGGACATCATCGAACGCGAAGGGACTTCGAAGGCCGAGCTTATGGAGCTAGCGGGTGAGTTTGCCGCCAACGAGGTCTTGAAGCTCAATCCCGATCGGGTTCTCGTTCTGGTCGGTTTTGGTAATAATGGCGGCGACGGTTGGGTTGCCGCCGATATTCTGAGCCATAAGGGTGTGGACGTCGATATCGTTTCTCCGGTTGAGCCGGATGAGATTCCTGCTGCTCTGGCACGTCATGTTGCTCGTCGTACTGCCGGCCGCGATGTGCACGTTTGTGTCGGCCCCTCGCGTGACGAACTCGAGGTTTTGATCGATAAGGCCGATGTTGTTGTCGATGCCATTTTTGGTACCGGTTTCCACGGAAATCTGCGTGCGCCGTTCTCCATCTGGATTCCTACGGTCAATGAATGCGCCGATTGTGTCGTATCCATTGATGTTCCCTCGGGCCTGAATGCCGAGACGGGCGTTGTTGATGACGACTGCATTCGTGCCGAGCATACGGTGACGATGATTGCGCCCAAGATTGGTCTGTATAGCGCTGATGGTCCTGAGTATGCTGGCGATTTGATCTGCGGCAATCTTTACGACCGTCTTGACGAGGTCATCGATGATGTCGACCACGCCGCCGAGATTGTCGAGCCCGGTGACTTAGTTGATTACTTTGCCCCACTACCTACGAATATCGATAAGTATTCCCGTGGCTCTGTGCTTATTGTCGCCGGATCTGCGCAATATCCTGGTGCTGCCATTATGGCGGCCAAGTCTGCAGCTCGCGCGGGTGCTGGTTACGTGGCAGTCGCGGCTCCTGACGCCTGCGCCAATCTTATTCGCATGGCACTTCCTTCGATTCCCGTCTTTGCTATTCCGTCTGATTCCCGCGGCTCCTTTGGCGCCGCTGCGCGCATGACTGTGTGCGAGATTGCAAAGAAGTACAGCTGTGTACTGTGCGGTCCCGGTATGACGACATCTGCCGGCGCTATGCAGGTGGTTTCGGGCTTGCTCGAGCTTGATGTACCGCTTATTTTGGATGCCGATGCACTCAACTGCCTTGCTAAGATTGCCATTGACGGTATTGATAGTAACCCCGAGATGTATCGTCGCGAGCAGCCGTTGGTTATGACGCCGCACTATCGTGAGCTTTCGCGTCTGGTTGCCGGTGACGAGGTGAACGACCTTGGTACCGCGATTGCGGCCGCGCAGAAGGTTGTCTGGGCTGCAGGCTCCGACAACCTGGTTGTCATTGCCAAGGGGCCGACGACGGCTATCTGTGGCGTTGAGCGTGTGCTGCTGCCGCTCTCGGGTCCGGCTTCTCTGGCAACTGCCGGTTCGGGTGATGTTCTCGCGGGTATTTTGGCCGGCACGCTTGCCACCATGCGCGACGAGATGGATCGTTGGGAGTTGCTGTATTCGTACGCCGTCGCACTTCACAGCTACGCCGGTTTTGCCGCGGTGACGGAGTATGGTGAGAAGAGCGTCATCGCGACCGATCTTATCGACTTGATCGGTCCTGCCATGGAACTGGCGGCAAAGGATGCGCTCGAAGATCTGGGAATCATGGACGAAGGGTCGGATGACTAATCATGAATAAAGCCGATTTGACGCGCTGGTCCTGGGTCGAGATCGACCGCGGGGCGCTCCGTCGCAACACGAGGGCCTATAAGAATTTGCTGAATCCACGTCAGCGCCTGTGCTGCGTGGTTAAGGCCGATGCTTATGGTCATGGAGCTGTTGAGTGCGCCAAGATCATGTATTCGGCCGGTGCCGACATGTTTGCCGTGGCGACGGTTAACGAGGGCGTTGAGCTCCGACAGGGCGGGATTACGAAACCCATCCTCATCCTAAGCGAGCCGCCTATCGAGGCCATTCCGACGTTGCTCGAGTTTGATATCATGCCTTCGGTCTATACGTCTGACTTTGCTCTTGCGTATGGCGAATGTGCCGTCGCGGCGGGCAAAGTGGGCAAGTATCATCTCGCCATCGAGACGGGCATGAATCGTATCGGCGTTCACTACACGCAGGTGCTCGACTTTGTCCGCGGTATAAATTTCCATCGCGGTATTCAGTGCGACGGCGTATTTACGCACTTCGCCACGGCCGATGAACCTTCGGGCTGGGACTACAAACTGCAGTGCCAGCGCTTTACCGAGGCCGTTCAGGCCATTAAGGATGCGGGTTTTGAGTGCGGTATCGTGCACTGCGCCAACACGCCGTCCTCGATGCTCGACCCCTCGATGCATTTTGATATGATCCGCGCCGGCGTTGGCTTGTATGGCATGCAGCCGTGCGAGCTGAGTGGCCGCGTGATGCAGCTTGATCCCGTTATGAGCGTCCATGCGCGTGTGACGCGCGTGGCACACCCTGCGATGGGTGAGGGCGTGGGCTACGGTTTTACCTACCGCGTACCGCGTACGCGCGTTCAGATCTGCACGCTGCCGATCGGTTATGCCGATGGCCTATCGCGTACGCTTTCCAATCGTATGGATGTGCTGTATCGCGGCGAGCGTGTGCATCAGGTTGGCAATATCTGCATGGACCAGTTTATGGTCGCCATTCAGTCCAACCCGGCACACGAGATTCCCGAGGCCGAGTATGGTGACGAGATGATCATTGTCGGCCGCGATGGCGATGCCGAGATCACTATGGACGAGATGGCCCGACTGCGCGGAACGATTAACTACGAGGTCGCCTGCGGCTTTGGCATGCGTCTCGACAAGGTCTACGTGTAGGAGCCGCTATGGGCGTCATGCACATCCCCGGCCATACCCATCAGGCACCACGTGAGGTCGCACTCGAGGAAATTGAGGCCGTTCTGGGCGATTGTCACCTCTGCCAGCTCTACCAGTCGCGTCACAATATCGTGTTTGGCGTGGGAAACCCCCGCGCTCGCGTGATGTTTATTGGTGAGGCGCCGGGCCGCAATGAGGATTTGCAGGGCGAGCCCTTTGTGGGGGCGGCAGGCGAGGACCTCAACGGCATTTTGTCGCTGGCGGGCCTCAAACGCGAAGACGTCTACATTGCCAACGTGCTTAAGTGCCGCCCGCCGGGAAACCGCAATCCGCGTCCCGAGGAAGTGCTGGCTTGCTCGCCGTTTTTGCGTGAGCAGATTCGAAGCATCTGGCCCGATATTATCGTGACGCTCGGCAACCCCGCGACGCACTTTGTGCTTAAGACCGAGATTGGCATTACTAAGCTGCGCGGCAGGTTCCACCAGATGGGGCATTTTGTAGTAATGCCCACGTTCCATCCGGCAGCAGCGCTGCGCAATCCGGCGTGGCAGGAGCTGCTGGAGGAAGACTTTAAGATGCTGGGCGACTATCTGGAGCGACATCCCGCACCAGAGGACGCCTCGGAATAATAAGGAGCATATATGTCCCTGGAGCGCCTGGGGGTAGGTACTTACAAAACGACTTGCGCTGCCGATACGGAGTACTTTGGCGAGCTAATTGCACCGTGCCTTGAGGACGGCGATGTGCTCATCCTGACCGGTGGCCTGGGAGTGGGCAAAACTCACTTTACCAAGGGCGTCTCGCGCGGGCTGGGCGATGGGCATATGGTTACGAGCCCTACGTTTGCGCTCATGGCCGTTCACGATCAAGGTCGTATTCCGCTGTTTCACTTTGATCTATACCGCCTGGAGCATGCCTACGAGCTCGAGGATACGGGCATTTTCGATGTGCTGGGCTATGAGGGTGCTTGCCTGCTGGAATGGGGCGAACAATTCCAGGACGAGCTGACGGATGAGTATCTTTCGGTGACGCTCAAGCGTGATGAGGGCGACAGCGATGTGCGAACGATAACGCTCGAGGCGCACGGTGACCGCGCAATGGAGCTTTCCCATTTGATTGATAAGGCTGTACAAGATGAGCTTGCATAACGACAACGCGCTGGTGGTGGCGCTCGATACTTCGACCGACATGCTTGCCTGCGCGGCAAGCTGGATTGATGGGCAGACGGGCGAGACGAAGCTCGTGAGTGGCGACCACATGTGTCGCCGTCACGCCAACGTTGAGCTCGTGAATACCGTTGATGGCGTGCTGGCTCAAGTCGGTCTGGATCGCAGCGATGTTGGTTGCTACGTGGTCGGCCGCGGCCCGGGGTCGTTTACGGGTGTGCGCATCGGCATCTCCACTGCCAAGGGCCTCGCGCGCGGTGCCAATGTTCCGCTGCTGGGCGTGTCGACGCTCGACGCTTGCGCTTGGACGGCGTGGAAGGCTGGCGTGCGCGGCAAGCTTGGTATCTTGGCCGATGCCATGCGCGGTGAGGTATATCCGGCACTATATATGCTGGGCGATGAGGGTCCCGAGCGTCAATTTGAGCGCGAACACGTGGTCAAGGCCGCCGTGGCGCTCGATGAGTGGCGCCGAGCAGCGGACTGGGACCAGGTTCAGCTGACCGGTGACGGTCTCGTGCGCTATGGCAAGCTGCTGGGTGAGGACGAGACCGCCCGCTGCGTGGAGCGCGACCTGTGGTGGCCTTCGGGCGAGGGCTTGCTGCTCGCGCACGCTGCGGGTGACGGCGATCCGGCTCGCGTCCTGCCGATTTACACGCGCCTTTCGGATGCCGAGGAAAACGAGCGCAAGCGTCTTGGTCTTGCCGAGAGTGCGCAGAGCGAAATTACGGGCGTTGCCGATGAGCTCGCCGGTCGTCATCTGCAGTTCCGTCCCATGGGCGCGGCGGATGCCGAGGGCGCGAGCGCGCTAGAGGCTGCCTGCTTTGAAGGTGCCGGACACGAGGCGTGGACGCCGGGCATGTTCCTGTCCGAACTGGGCGAGGACGTCGCTGCGCCGCGTAGTTGGTGGGTGGCACACGACGACGGCAAGCT
>DBFSAO010000030.1:0-3666 GCA_048500675.1 Collinsella sp. | reverse complement strand
GAGGCACAAGACTTGCGTTGCGGATGGACAGATTATGGGGCGTAATAAATATCCCGAGGAGACGGTCGCGAAGATTCTCGACGCGGCGCTGGAGCTATTCTGCGCACAGGGTTATGAGGGGACGAGCATTCAAGATATCGTTGACCGTCTCGATGGCATGACCAAGGGCGCTGTCTATCATCACTTTAAGAGCAAAGAGGAGATTTTCAACGCCGCATTTGATCGGGCGATGACTCCGATTGTTGAGCAACGTCGCTCAACGCTTGGTATCGGCAATATGACCGGAGCCCAAAAGCTCAAGCGACTGTACGCGCCCGAGTCTGTCGTTCCACAAATTGAGCTATGGGCACGCATGCATCCTGCGGCAGATCCGGTAAAAAGCTCGCGCCTACTGGCGATGCAGTACCAGGGCTCGTTCGACGAGTCGGCCGATGGCTATCTCTTGCCAGTGATCGAGGAGGGCATCGCCGACGGCTCCATTGCGTGCGAATGCCCGCGCGAAGCGGCGGAGGCCGTATCGTTGTTGGCGAATCTTTGGCTGCTGCCATTGTTTCGTCCGCTCGAGCCCAAGGAGCGAATGCTCGCTCGCGCACAATGTTTGGCGCAGATGGCTGCCGCGGTGGGACTCGATTTGGGGGAAGAAGTGCTTCAGACAACGGCGCAGATTTGGGACGTATGGGACCGCGCCGGGTGGTAATATAGATACCAACGGTATGTAATAGATTTGAGAGGGCAGCTCCGGCTGCCCTTTTCAAGTCGATAAATACATACTAGCGGTATGTATAGGGAGCGGACTTATGGCTGGACTGAGAGACGTCAGAGTCTTGTTGGAACCAAAAACAGTGCGGTCAATCAGGCTTGCGGAACTTCTGGTTGCGCAGCTGTGCACGTATTCGATGCTGTCAGCGCTGTGCTTTGCGTATCCGCTTTACTTGTTCGATTGCAGCGGATCGTCAACGTTATATGGCGCCGTCGTGGCGACGGCGTTCATACCCGGCGTACTCGCAACTCCGGCTGGCGGAATCTTGGCGGATAGGGGAAGACATCGCGAGGCCCTCGTGGCCCTCGGCATTGCTCTGATGACTGCATCACTGCTGTCTATCCCCATGAAGCACTCATTGCCTCTTGCGGTCGTCGTAGTAGCGATACTTTGTGTTCAATATGGCGCTCAATCGCTGCTAAAGCCAATACTCCAAATTGAGACGGTGCGCATGGCGGGTGAAAAGAAGGTTGAGCGGGCCACTGCATTGGTTTCGCAGGTGACCATGGTGAGCAATATCTTGGGTCCTGTGGTCGGGACGGCAGTCTATGGGTGCTTTGGCATCGATGCTCTTTGCACAATCGCGTCGGTAACGTTTGCGATTTCAGCTCTGTTGTTTGGTGGCGTACTCAAGCAAAATGCCTCATCTGAAACGATGGGAGACGGCGCGACTCGTACGACATGCCGAAACGATTTTCGGGAGTCGATTCGGTATCTGTTGCAAAATGCATCATTGGTCGCTGTGATTTTGCTTGCGGCAGTTTTGAACCTTGCGTTGGTTGGGCTAACGATTGGCGCTCCCATTATTGTTACAAAGCATCTCGGCATGCAATCGTCCTGCGTTGGGATAGTTGAGGTTGCTCTGGGCTTGGGTGGTCTTACTGGCAGTGGCTTGGTCGGCATTTGGCCGCATCGCTTTTCTTTCAATGGCATATGTCGATATGTTGCGATGATCTGTTTTGGAGTCGTACCGATTATTGTTACGCTACTGTTCGGCGCAGATGTATGCGTGTTCACCGTGTTTGCGGTTGGTTCGGCATGGATCATGGTGTGGGCAAGCATTGCGTCGGTTGAAATCACCGCGTTTGTTCAGCGGGCAGCGCCGACTGAGCTCTGCGGAAAAGTGCTTTCGGTCGTTTACATGGTCCTTTCCTGCGCAACACCTATCGGCCAATTGACGTACGGGGTTGCATATGATCGATGGACACCGGCGATTGTATTCGCAGGCATGCTGGCGGTGCTGACGTTGACGACGGCGCTGTTTTATCGGCTGAAAAGTCGCTTGTGGCGATTGCCTTAGCGCGCTGGGGCACCGTGAATATGTGGAGGCAGTGGCACGTCGCGCCGTGACGGCATTGTTTGGGCATGCCTCTCCTTCGTCTACAATATCGTGCAGACGAAGGAGAGGCATGCCCATGATCAAGATGTTCGCGAGTGACTTAGACGGAACGCTGCTTAACGCCCTGCACGAGGCAGATAGGACTATCCGCCGCGCCATTCGCGAGCTGACTGAGGCTGGCCTGCATGTGGTTCCCGCGACTGGACGCTCGACGTTGCCGATCGGCGAGCATGGCTTTACGGGCCTGGCGCTTGACGCCTGCTGCTCCAACGGGTCCATCGTGCGCGACAGCCATGGCGAAGTGCTTAAGACTTGGACCATCGACCCTCAGATTACCGAGGAACTGCTCAAGGCGTTTCCGGACATTTGCTTTGATTGCTCCACACCCGATGGCATGTTCTCGAGCGGTTCGTTCGAGATGCATCAGGCGGGCTTTAAAAAGGACAGCCCCATCAAGCGTATTGTGATGCGCGGCATGCGTGCACGTGGCGGGTATCACGAGGAGCAGTATTTCGACCAGTCGATCGGCGATATCCTGCGCCACGACGTGTGCAAGATTAACTGCCGCGTGACCTCGCCCGAGCTGGAGCGCGACCTTAAGGCGTATTTGGCCGAGCGATCGGACCGCGTGGTCAACGCGCCGTTCGATCCGGTGATGTTCGAGATCACGGACGTCGCGTGCAACAAGGGCGAGAGCGTGGCCTGGCTGGCGGCCTACTACGGCATTGCCGAGGACGAGGTCGCGGTCTACGGCGACGGCGGCAACGACATCGCCATGCTCAAGCGTTTCCGTCACAGCTATGCCACCAAGAATGGCAGCGATGCGGCAAAGGCCGCCGCGAGCGCGACTATCGGCAGCTGTGCAACCCACGCCGTCCCCAAGCACATGCTCGCCACCATGCGTAAGCAGAATTCCCGTACCGTAATCGAATAGTGTGACAAAGGGACAGTCCCTTTGTCATATGGAGTCATAATCCCTTGGGACACGAACATATATTCGTATATATGACCAAGCTCTGTTAGAATCGGTATCGTTGACGGCAGTTCCATGTGCCGGGCAGCGCCCTCCATCTGATGGGAGGTGATGCCCATGACCGATTTGATTGATTTCGTGAGACTTCTGACCGCTTTGGTCTCGTTCTTCACAGCGCTCGTCGGGCTTTCCGAGGCACTCAAGCAACGTTCGAAGCAACGTAAAAGGGGTCGCCGCCGCTAAGGCGTTGACCCCTTAATCCAAGCAACGGCGCTGCCCAGCTTTCCAGAACTTGGGCTGCCGTCGACACTATTCTACCCACGAATGACATTTTGGACAATCGGTAATGCCGCTCTAAAAGCCTGGCACAACCGGCACAACCTAGGCGGTCGCTGGATGTGACAAAGGGACTGCCATTTGTCACATTCCAAATATTGCCTTTACGTGTTGATACACACGGTGTGCAATAATACTCGCACTGTGCAATAGCGCACAGGCTGAGTAACAAGGAGGACGCTTGTCCCAGCTCGAGAAATGCGATCGCCGGTCCCTTCGCTCGCAGCGTGCCCTTCGCCAGGCACTTGCCAGCGAGCT
>DBFSAO010000003.1:0-7553 GCA_048500675.1 Collinsella sp. | reverse complement strand
ATTTTGGGCGAGAACTCCACGGTCGAAGAGGGCGTGAAGCTCGGCTCTGTCGATACCACCAAGGATACGGCCGTCGTTGGAAATGACGTCGTTATCGGGAAGGGGGAATGATCCGATGATCAATCGCAAGGCCATCGGTTACATCACCGCTAACTACTCTTCGACCTACGGCAGTGTGCTGCTCAAGGACCGCCCCATCGCGTCCGTTCCGTTTTTGGGCCGCTACCGCCTGATCGACTTTCCGCTGTCCAACATGATGAATGCCGGCATTAAGACCGTTGGCGTCGTCATGCCGGGTAACTACCGTTCGCTGATCGACCACGTGGGCTCGGGCAAGGACTGGGGCTTGGACCGCAAGAAGGGCGGCCTGTTCATGGTCCCCGGCAACGCGTATGGCACCACCAAGGGCGGCATGCGCTTCCTGCTGCGCGACATCATCTCCAACAAGACGCTGTTCCAGCGCTCGGAAAAGCCCTACGTTGTGATGATGGGCACCAACATCATCTCCAACATGGATCTCAACACCATCATCGAGGCGCACGAGAACTCCGGCGCCCAGATGACCGTCGTGTACTGCAAGGCCACGCGCAACGTTGAGGACGAGACCAAACTCGAGATTAACGAGAACGGTCGCCTGACGGGCGTGAGCGCCGGCGTCGTGTACGGCGACAACGCGTCTATGGACTGCTGCATCGTCAACCGCGAGACGCTGCTCGAGATTATCGACCATTACCAGGCCGCCGACTATCTGGACCTGCTCGAGGCTCTCCAGGGCGACTTTGGCAACATCGACGTGTGCAGCTACGAGTACAAGGGCGAGGTCGTGGGCGTGTTTAGCGAAAAGTCGCTGTATCGCCGCAGCATGGACCTACTCGACCAGACTGTGGCCGACCAGCTCTTTGACCCCGAGCGCCCGATCCTGACCAAGGCCCACGACGTTCCGCCTTCGCGCTATGCGACCGGCAGCCACGCCTGCAACTCGATCATCTCGGCCGGCTGCATCATCAAGGGCACCGTGCGCAACTCGATCCTGTCGCGCGGCGTCGTGGTCGAGGAGGGCGCCTCGGTTACCAATTCGATCATCAACCAGAGCTGCATCATCAAGAGCGGCGCCCGCGTCGAGAATGCCATTCTGGACAAGAACAACGTGGTTCCCACCAACACCGAGCTTCGCGGCACGCCCGAGAACATCCTGGTGCTGGGCAAGGCTCCGTTAACTTCCGACACCACCATCGTACGTTAACGTTGGCACCGCAACATCGCTCGTAACATGTAGAATAGCCGCCCGGTTTGTGCCAGGCGGCTATTCTCGAATTGCAACATGGGAGACAATATGGCTGATTCCAGCAAAAAGATGCAGATCGTGTTTGCCTCGGCCGAGTGCGCACCGTTTGTTAAGACCGGTGGCCTGGGTGACGTGGCGGGCTCGCTGCCTGCGGCGCTTGTGCGCGCCGGCGCCGAAGTTATCGTGATGGTGCCCAAGTACGCCACCATCAAGGACGAATACAAGGCGCAGATGGAGCACTTCTCCGACTTTTACGTGAGCCTGGGCTGGCGCAACGAGTACTGCGGTCTCGAGAAGCTCGAGCACGACGGCGTCACCTATATGTTCATCGACAACGAGCGCTACTTTGCGCGCGACTATCCGTACGGCTTCTTTGATGACGGCGAGCGCTTTGCGTTTTTCTCCAAGGCCATCACCGAGAGCCTGCAGCACCTGCCAGCCGGCTTTGAGTGTGACATCCTGCACTGCAATGACTGGCAGACGGCACTGGCGCCCGTGTTCTTGCGCGAGTTCTACCAGGGCCTGCCGCTGTACGACCGCGTCAAGACCGTGTTCTCGATCCACAACGTGGCGTTCCAGGGCCAGTTCAGCGACACCGTGATGGAGGACATCCTAGGCGTGGCGCATATTCCGGCGGCCGCCTCGCAGCTGCGTTGCGACGCCTGCAGCATCAACTACATGCTGGGCGCGCTGCGCTATGCCGATGCCATCACCACGGTGAGCCCCACCTATGCCAACGAGATCCAGACGCCCGAGTTTGGCGAGGGCCTGGACGGCGTGCTGCGTGAGCGCTCCTATGCGCTGCAGGGAATTTTGAACGGCATTGACGTGGCGGGCTTTGACCCGGCGACCGACAAGCGCATTGCCGCCAACTACACCGTCGAGGACCGTTCCGGCAAGGCCGTGTGCAAGGCCAAGCTGCAGGAGGAGCTGGGGCTCGAGGTTCGCGACGACCGTCCGCTTATGGTGATGGTCACGCGCCTGACGCGCCAGAAGGGCATGGACCTGGTCATGTACGCGCTCGACCGCATTTTGGCCGGCGGCGTGCAGGTGGCGGTGCTGGGCACCGGCGACCGCGACTACGAGGACGGCCTGCGCTACTTCCAGGACAAGTACCCCGGCACCATGGCCGCGCGCATCGAGTTCGATCCTGCGCTGTCGCAGCGTATGTATGCCGCCGCCGACATGTTCCTGATGCCTTCGAAGTTTGAGCCCTGCGGCCTTTCGCAGATCATCGCCATGCGCTACGGCACCCTGCCGATTGTTCGCGAGACCGGCGGTCTGAAGGACACGGTGATCCCGTATAACGAGTTTACCGGCGAGGGCACGGGCTTCTCGTTTAGTAACTTTAACGGTGACGAGATGGGCGACGCCGTATTCCGCGCGGCGCGCCTGTTCTGGGATAACCGCGACGCTTGGAACCAGCTGGTCACGCAGGCCATGAGCCAGGACTTTAGCTGGACGCGCTCGGCCGACAAGTATCTGGACCTGTACTTCTTTATGCACCCGGAGATTGAGAGGCCTGCGGCTGTTGTCGACGAGCCTGAGGCTGTTGCTGAGCCCGAGCCCAAGGCCGAGCCGGTTGTTGAGGCGCCCGCTGCTGTTAAGGAGCCCAAGGCTGAGGAGAAGCCGGCTGCGAAGCCTACGGCAAAGAAGACCACGACGCGTAAGACGACGACTAAAAAGGCCACTGCGACCAAGGCAGCGGCAACCAAGGCTACCGCTGCCAAGGCAACTACCGCCAAGGCAGCGACCACGCGCAAGCGCACCACCGCCGCAGCCAAGAAAGCCGCCGAGGCCGAGGCCAAGGCTGCTCCCGAGGTAAAGGCTGAGGCCGCCGCCGAGGCAAAGCCTGCGGCAAAGGCTCCGGCCAAGACCGCTGCCAAGAAGACGACCGCGTCCAAGACCACGACCGCCAAGAAGACCACGACCGCCAAGAAGACCACGGCTACGAAGTCGACGACCAAGAAGGCCGCCACGACCAAGGCAGCCGCTAAGCCGGCCGCCAAAGTCGAGGAGACGCCCGCTGCGCCTAAGGCTGAGGGAGCTGTCGAGGCTAAGCCGGCCGCCAAGACCACCACGCGCAAGCGCGCTACGACGACGGTCAAAAAGGCCACGGCCAAGACCGCTGCTCCCAAGGCAGAGGCTAAGGACGAGGAAAAGCCCGCAGTAAAGGCCGAGCCGGCACCGAAGGCCGCCGAGGTCAAGACCGCTCCGAAGGCTACGGCAAAGGCCGAGCTCGCCAAGGAGGCCCCGGTCTCCCCCGCCGCTCCGGCCGAGGAAAAGGCTCCTACCAAGAAGACCTCCGTCCGCAAGGCAACGGCCGCCCGCAAGCGCCACTAATTCGGACAATCCACAATCTAATCCTCAATAAACAAGGGGTGTCGTTCAGTGCGACACCCCTTGTTCTATAGATGAGATAAAACGATTTTCTAGGACAACCGTTCGCCGATGATGAGCGGCTGTAGTTTATACAACTAAAGTGTAACGGATATACTTATCTATTGTGCGTTAAGCCCATGGCCCGCTGGCCATGATTGTATAGAACTGGACCGTACTATGAGATTGATTCACAACAGCCGCCTGCCGCAGTTTCGCACTCCGTTTGGCGCTGTGACCACTGGAACTTCCGTTGCACTCTCGGTGATATTGGAGGATGCCGATCCCAACCAGGCAACACTTACGCTGCGCACCTGGGTAGATGAGAACGGTGAGTCTCTGTATCCCATGATGCACGAGGGCGACGGCATATTTACCGTAGAGCTTGAGTGCACCGAGTCCTGTCTTATCTGGTACAGCTTTATCTGCAATATCGAAGGCCAGCCCGAAGTTCGCCTGGGCGCGCCGCAAGGCCGCACCGGCGGCGAGGGCGTAACCTACGACTACGCCGAAGTGCCATCCTTCCAGATTACCGTCTACAAGCACCGCGAGAACCGCCCCACCTGGTACGAGCGCGGCATGGTGTACCAGATCTTCCCCGATCGCTACGCCCGTGACGAGCATTGGCGCGAGCGCACAATGGCCCAGCTCGAAAAACCGCGCAAGGGCATTCAGCGCCGCATGATCGAGGACTGGAACGAGCCGCCCGTATACGAGCGCGCCGAGGACGGCTCCATCAAGACCTGGGACTTCTATGGCGGCTCGCTCAAGGGTATCCAAAATGACCTGCCCCGCATCGCGGAGCTGGGCTTCACGGCCATCTACCTCAACCCCATCTTTGAGGCCGCGAGCAACCATCGCTACGACACGGCCGACTACACCAAGATCGACCCGATCCTGGGCACCGAGCAGGACTTTACCGAGCTGTGCCAGGCAGCCGAGAAGCTGGGCATCTCCATCATCCTGGATGGCGTCTTCAACCACACGGGCGACGATTCGATCTACTTCAACCGCTACGGCAACTACCCTGGCGTGGGCGCGTGGCAGAGCGAGGATTCGCCGTGGCGCGATGCGTTTTATTTCCACGAGGACGGCTCGTACGACTGCTGGTGGGGCGTGGGCAATATGCCTGCCATCAATGAGAGCTCCGAACTGGTACGCGAGCGGCTCCTGGGCAAGGACGGCGTGATCCGTAAATGGCTACGCGCCGGCGCTCATGGCTGGCGCCTGGACGTCGCTGACGAGCTTTCGGACGATTTCCTGGCCGAGATCAAGAAGGCCGTACTTGCCGAAAAGCCTGACGCACTGTTGCTCGGCGAAGTCTGGGAAGACGCCTCAAACAAAATTAGCTACGGCCATCTGCGCCGCTACCTGCAGGGATCCGAGCTGGACTCTGCTATGGATTACCCCTTCCGCGACATGGTCATCGGCTTTTTGATGGGCTACAAGAACGCCTACCAGGCAGCCGAGGATATCGAGACCCTGCGCGAGAACTACCCGAGCGAGGCATTGTCCTGCGCGCTCAACCTGCTGTCGAGCCACGACCGCCCGCGCATCATCTCGGTGCTCGGTGGCGGCCCCGACGAGTCGCAGCTGCCCGAGTGCGAGCGCAGCAAATGGCGCCTGGACGAGAACTCGATGGGCCTGGCCAAGAGCCGTTTTTGGCTCGCCACGCTCATGCAGATGACCTTCCCCGGCGTGCCTTCGATCTACTACGGCGACGAGTACGGCCTGGAGGGCCTTACCGATCCGGGCAACCGCCGCACCCTGCCCTTGAAGGAAGACCTGCACGACTTCGACACGCTGGCTATTGTCAAGAACGCCTCCGCCGTACGCCGCGCACTGCCGTTTATGATCGACGGCGAGATCAAGGCCTTCGCGCTCAACGATGAGGTGCTGGCCTACAACCGCACGGGCAAGGATGGCGAGTCCGCGACGGTTATCATCAACCGCAGTCTGCGCAATTCGCACCGCGTGACGATTCCGGCGCTCGGCGAATGCGCGAGTGACGTCATCAGCGGTCACGAGTGCGAGATCCACAACGGTACGGTCACGCTCGATCTGTATCCGCTGGGCTCGTCGATCATCTATCACCATGCCGAGAAGCGCCTGCAGGAGCCGCTTGATCACGGCGCAGGCGTCGTGTGCCACATCACCTCGGTGCCGACCGATGACGGCAAACCCGGCACAATCGGTGCGCCCACGCGTCGCTTTATCGACCATCTGGCCGCCATGGGCATGCGCTACTGGCAGGTCCTGCCCGTCAATCCAACCGACTTCTTCCGCTCCCCCTATGCCGGTCCCTCTGCCTTTGCAGGCAATATCGACCTGTTGCCCGAGAGCCACGAGGAGCTGGCTGCCGACTTCGTCACCTGGAAGGACCGCGGCGGCGAGGATGCCGACCCGCTGTACACGGCGTTTAAACATCGCAACGCCGACTGGCTCGAGAAGTACTGCGTCTACATGGCGGTAAAGAAGCACTTTGAGGGGCTGTCGCGCCACGATTGGCCGGCAGATGTCGCGCGCTACAACGAGTATCTGATCGATGACAAGCGCTTCCACGACGAGGCCGAGCTGCAGGCGTACATGCAGTATCGCTTTGACCTGGCCTGGTGCGAGCTCATGAACTATGCGCACAAGAAGGGCATCGAGGTCATCGGCGATATCCCGATGTATGTCTCGGACGATTCAGCCGACGCGTGGAGCGAGCCCGAGAACTTCTGGCTGTCCGATACCGGCAAGGCGATTGAGATTTCGGGCGCGCCGCCCGACAACTTTGCGCCCGAGGGGCAAGTGTGGGGAAACCCCACCTTCCGCTGGGATCACATGAAGGAAAACGGCTATCGTTGGTGGCTCGACCGCCTGCGCCGTGCGTTTTCGCTCTACGACCGCGTGCGCCTGGACCATTTCCTGGGTTTCCACAGCTACTTTAGCATCCCCGCCGGCAAGGCCTGTGCCGACGGCCGCTGGCTTGCGGGACCGGGCAAGGACCTGTTCCAGACGGCCTACGACGAGCTGGGTCCGCTTAACTTTATCGCCGAGGACCTGGGGTATCTGACGCCTGGTGTTCGTGCGATGGCTTCGACCTGTGGTTTCCCCGGCATGGACGTGCTGGAGTTTAGCGACTACGACGTTCGCTGCGGAATTCATCCCACACCGGGCAAGATCCTGTACACCTCGACGCACGACACCTCGACGCTTGCCGGCTGGTGCACGCGCTCCTTTGCAGGCGGCGATGAGCCGAGCGGCATTGCATTGGCAAGCGAGCTCATGGGCAACGCCCTGGCAAGCGATGCGCCGCTCGTTATGATGCCGCTGCAGGACATACTGGGCCTGGGCGACGATGCACGTATGAACGTGCCGGGCGTGGCCACGGGCAACTGGACATGGCAGGCGCAGGAGGCCGACATTGCGGCGGCCGAGGGCAAAACTGCGAAGCTCCTGCGCAGCACCCATAGATTCTGGGGCGAAGCGTGATAAAACCCTCGATATGGGGTACAGTTACAGCTGTTTGAATTTTTGCGGGCAGAGCGATCTGCCCGCTTTGTGCTGAAAAGGAAGTATTATGGCGCGCTACGATTACAAGTGCACGAGCTGTGGCAACGTGTTTGAGGTTGAGCACCCCATGTCCGAGACGCCCGAGGTCGTATGCCCCAGCTGCGGAGCCCCGGCATCCAAGACGTTCTCGGCCAGCGGCATTAAGTTCGACGGCAGCGGTTTCTACAACACCGACCAACGCAGCGGTGGTTCCAGCACCAACGCCACCAGCGGCTGCTGCGCCAACTGCCCACATAGCCACTAGCGACAAGCGGTCCCGACACCCAGGTTTCCTGATAAGTTGCGGTGAAATAAGGACTGTTTGGCGGCTAGAAGCCGCTATTCAATCCCT
>DBFSAO010000029.1:0-10650 GCA_048500675.1 Collinsella sp. | reverse complement strand
AGCACCGTCGACGTGAGCAGCTTGATCTTTTTCTTAGCCACGGGCTTACGGATACGCGAGTCCGATTCGCCCTTGGAGAAGCCGCACATCTCGACGGAGATGAGCATAACCTGCTCCTGATAGACCATGGTGCCGTAGGTTTCGCCCAGGATGTCGTCCAGGCGGTCGTCGTAGGAGACGGCCGGCTCCTTGCCGTTCATACGGTTGATGTAGGACGAAACCATGCCGGCACCCAGCGGGCCCGGGCGGTATAGAGCGATCAATGCCACAACGTGCTTGTACTCGGTGGGCTTCATGTTCTTGATCGTGGCCGTCATGCCGGCGGACTCGACCTGGAAGACGCCGGCGGTGTGACCGGAGCCCATGAGCTTAAAGATCTCGGGGTCGTCAAAGGGAATCTCTTCCTCTTTGATGTCGATGCCGAAGTTCTTTTTGATGTTGGCCTTGGCCTTGGAGATAACCGTCAGCGTACGCAGACCCAGGAAGTCCATCTTGAGCAGGCCCATGTCGGCAACGGTATGGCCCTCGTACTGGGTAATCTCGACGCCGCCCTTGGTATCGAGCTTGGTGGGCACATGCTCGTTGACGGGATCGCGGCAGATCAGGACGGCGCACGCGTGCACACCCTCGCCACGGGTGAGGCCCTCGATCGAGAGCGCCGTGTCGATGATACGGCGGGCGTCGTCATCCTTTTTATAGGCCTCGGCAAAGTCGGGGTTAAACAGATCCTCTTTGCCGGGTTGCTTTTCGAGCACCTGCTTGAGCTTGACCTTGGGGTCGCTCGAGACCATCTTGGACAGGCGCTGGCCCATGTAGACCGGGTAGTCCAGCACGCGCGCGGCGTCGTTGATGGCCTGCTTGGCCTTGATGGTCGAGTAGGTGATGACGTGGGTGACCTTCTCGGGACCGTAGAGCTGGCGAACGTGCTCCACGACCTCGAGGCGCCGCTCATCGTCGAAGTCCATATCGATATCGGGCATCTCGGTACGCTGCGGGGACAGGAACCTCTCGAACATCAGGCCGTTCTCGAGCGGGTCGAACGCGGTGATGTTCATGGCGTAGGCGACGATAGCGCCGGCGGCCGAGCCACGGCCGGGACCGACGCCGATGCCGTTGTCCTTGGCCCATTGCACGTACTCGGCGACGATCAAAAAGTAGGCGGCAAAGCCCTTGTCGCAGATGACCTTGTATTCGTACTCAAAGCGCTCTTTGATGTTGACGCCACAGATCTCGCGCGTGGCCCAGTCGTCACCGTAGTGTTGGCGCAGGCCCTTCTCGCACTCGCGGCGGAACTGGCTCTCGTGCGTCTCGCCGGGATCGAGCAACGGAAAGCGCGGCAGGATGATAGAGTCCCAGTCGAGCTCGACGTAGCACTTGTCGGCGATCTCGAGCGTGTTGTCGCAGGCCTCGGGGCAATACGGGAACATCGCCCGCATCTCCTCCTCGGTCTTCATATAGAACTCCGAGCCGGTCATGCGCATGCGGTTGGGGTCGTCGACCTTGGCGTTCATGCCGATGCACATGATGACGTCCTGCACGGGCGCGTCCTCGCGGCGCAGGTAGTGGAAGTCGTTGGTGGCGATGACCTTGACGCCCACCTGCTTGGCGATATCGATGAGCGTGCGGTCCATCTGCTCGTCGGTCAGGCCGTTGTCGGTGGTAATGCCGTGTTCCTGGATCTCGATATAAAAGTCGCCGGGGTCAAAGGTGTCGCGGAAGGTCTCGGCCCACTTGATGGCGCCCTCCATATCACCGCGGTCGATGTACTTGGGGATAATACCAGCGATGCAGGCGCTCGTGCAGATCATGCCCTTGGCATGGCGGCGCAGGTTGTCGAGCGTTACGCGCGGCTTGTAGTAAAAGCCCTGCACGGCGGCCTCGGAAACCGTCTGCATCAGGTTGACGTAGCCCTCCTGGTCCTTGGCCAGAAGGATCATGTGGTAGAGCTCGGGCTTGTGGTCGCGAGCAAGGGTCTCGTCCGGCGTAAAGTAGACCTCGCAGCCAAAGATGGGTTTGATGACCAGGGGCGGCTTGAGCTCGTCGATATTGCCCTTCTCGTCCCACATGGCCATGTCCTTCACATACTGGGCATGCTCGCGCGGGTTTTCCTCGGGATCGGGCTCCACCAGCTCGTCGCGGCGGTCCTTTTCCAAGAAGGCCTTGTCGTGGCTCCAGGTTTTGTACTCGGGCGTGTTGTGATTGACGGCGTCGCAGGCCAGCGCCAAGTCGGGTACGCCGTACATGTAGCCGTGGTCGGTGATGGCCACGGCAGGCATGCCCAGCTCAACGGCACGGTTGACCATATCCTGGATACGGGTTGCGCCGTCGAGCATGGAGAAAACAGTGTGATTGTGCAGATGGACGAATGCCATGTGATGAGCTCCGATGCGGGTTCGTGTTCTGACTGAACGATTTTACCCCACGGCACGGACAGCACCCGAACCTAGCCAAACCCACACGGGTAGTCTTTTTGGAACCTTCAAAAAGGGGAATGAGGGCATCCAGATATATCGAGTATTACTGGAACCCCGGCGATGCGCGGAATGATTTGTGACGAATAGTCATGTCCATCAAGAAGGCTCGACGCTTCGGATAGCTCGTCAATCGATATATCAATTCTTGGAGACCTGCATTCCTACCATTTTTAATGAAACGACGGCGGTAATTGCTATCGCGATTGCGCCAATAATACCGAGCGCTATCTGAATGGGATATAACCCTAACACATGTCCAAATATGGAGAAAAACGTTGCGGAAAAGAGAGCCCTTACCAGAGATGCGATGGAAAGGATCGTCGCGCGGAGATCGTCCGCTATCGCGTCTTGGATTAAGTTTTCCGAAGTGATGTACACCACTTCTGGGAGAAAACAAAGCACCATGCTAAGGCCAAACAAACACAGCGGATTTGAAGCGAACCACGGAAGAATCATGAAAAGGCCAGCCTCAATTAGCATCGAGCCGCGCATGGTATTTCTTTTCCCGAAACTCGATGAGAAGAAATCTGCTGCAATGTAGGCCGTCGCATTTACTGCATAGGATGCACCGAAAAAGATTCCTATTATGGAGACGGGAGCATCAAATGCGTCGAATACCAACTGATTCAAGTTGTAATAACTCCCGTAGAATCCGTCGAGCATGCTTGTGCCGATGAGGAGAAGCAATACCGCAAAAGCGGATTCTCCAACGCGCCAGGTCTCGCGCCTGAACATCTTGGCTGCGTCAAACCTCCCCTTTTCTGATCTTTCAGAACGGGTCGTTTCCGTCCTCTCAATGGGATACAGAAGGAAAAGCTGCAGGAGATAGAAAACGGAGACACATACGTAGAGGGCACTCCAAGATACTTGGGCAATGAAAGATCCGAGCACAATTGCCATTCCCGTAGCGATTGATTGCGCGGCAAGCAGCCGAGCGTTGATGGTGAGGAAGCGCTCTCCTTGACCGGCATTTCGGGCAATTTCATATAAAAGTGCTTGTTCGGATCCCGATTGAAGGGAGTAGGCGAGTGCCTCAACAAGGGAAAGCACGACAAGAAAGGGGCCTGAGAGCAACAGCATGCCGGCGGTATGGAAGAAAAGCAGCAGCACGCCCACTTGAATCGAAAACTTCTTTCCAAAGAAATCGCCTATCAGCCCTGTTGGCAGCTCGAGGACGACCGTTGCTATGTTGAACAGGGCTTGATAAAGCGCGATTTCCGTAACAGACATTCCTTTCTCCGCAAGGAAAAGTAGAAACACTCCCCGATTTAAAACAAATCCCGTGAGAACGAAAAAGGCGGAATAGACGTGCAGTTGCGTAGTGGCATTCTTATTCATTTGGCACTACCAACAACTATTTTTGTCGGGCCGCTCGCTACTGATTCGAAGCCTGAAGTGTTCACAGTTGATGTGAAGAGCGGTAAAGCTTTTGCACAGGGTATCAATGGAATACATCCGAAGCGTTTTCGGCAGTATCATCGGCAAAGACGGGATTAGCCTTTACGCGGCGCTCACCCTCGATGTATTTGACGATTTGATCAATCGTCTGGTTGGCGTGGCTCTTGAGCTTGCGCTCATAGAAGAAGAGGCCAAGCTTGCCGCGCGTGCCAGACGTGTTGCCACCCACACCCTGAAAATCCTCGGTATAGGTGAGCTCGCAGGCACCATCGCCAGCAGGTGCAGCCTCATAGCGCATGGTATTGATGCCCGCCGCATACTGAAAACGGACCTCATAGAGGCACGGGTAGTCAAAGTGCTTGATCTTAACCTTGATCGCCGTGCCCTTGGCCTTGCCTTTTGCGGACTGGGCGCGCTTCTCGTACTTATAGCCGTTGAGCTTGTTGCGGCTGGGACGCTTGCCCGTGGCGTTCTCGATATCCTGCATGATGGACCCCGCCAGAGCGTCAAAAAGCTCCTCCGGTGTCACCTTAAGCGTTTTGGTGAGCTGCATGATGGCTCCTTATTCGTTTGAACCGTTCGAGTCATTGTAACGCCCCAGGCTCTCCCATGCGTTGCGGTGCCATTTGGACGATTGAGGGCTTTACAGCCGCAAAACTAACCAAATAGCACCGTAAAGCCTGAGGTGGCTAGAGGTTGTAGGTGACCACTTGAGGTTCGGCGGGTTCGACGAAGATGGCTGGATTCGCCTGCTCCACGCGAACGAACTTGACCGTCACCGTCTCAAAGCCCGCCTTGTGCAACACGTCGGCGTAGACGCGCGCCTGCAGGGCGTGCTTCTCGAGCAGCTGGTCCGGCGTCTCATCCGGCGTGCCACCCGTCTTGTAATCGATGACCAGTGCGCGTGACGGATCGGCCGGGTCGGTCGCCAAAGCGTCGATGGCGCCTTCGGCATATGCACCGTAGCGGGCGATGTCCTCGTCCTCGCAGCCCAGCGAGAAGAACGGCACCTCGGCGCGAACGCACGGCCACGCGAACAGCTCGGCACGAACCGACGACTTGAGCCAGCGCTCCAGAGCGACATCGAAGCGCTCGCGCTGTTCTGGCGTCAGGTGCCACAGGCGAGCCAGGGCGTCGGCACGCTCAGCGGGCAGCGCATCGGCACCCATCTCGATGAGCCACTGGCAGGCGGCGTGGAAGGCCGAGCCCAGCGCCATGGGATTGCCGGCGGGCTCGACAGCGGCCACGTCTGCGTCCGTCATCTCGGAACCATCCGACTCCGCGTCATCGCCGGCCTCGTCCATGGGAACACGAGCCTCGGCGGCACGGTCTTCCGTCTCGGCATGGAGCGCCGCGGCGATTGACGAGTAGCTATACGAGTCACGCGCCGGGAACGGACAGGTGCCCATGCGCACGCCCACTGCCTGGGGATACACAAGCTCAAACGAATCGGGCTTGGGGTCGGCAGGACCGGGGACGATTGTGCTGGCCGAATCGTCGGCAGCATCTGCATCGGCATCGCCACGAACAAGCCTGCCCTCGGCATCCAGCGAAGCGTTGGCCTCAAACGCCTGCTCGCCAAAGGTAAAGTCCGAAAGCGAAATGAGCTCGTAGTCGCCCGGCTGGGAGTTGTCGAACACCAGGCGGTCGGCATCGAGCTGCGGCATATCCAGAGCATCGGTCGGCAAAATACGGCGCAGCACATCGTAGGTCAGATCGGTCTCGACATCAAAGGTCGGCGCCGTCACCTTGCCGCGGCTCACGCCGGCATCCATCGCCAGAATGACCAGCTCACGCGCTCGCGTCATGGCGACATAGAGCAGACGAGCCCGCTCCTCGAGCGAAAGCTGCAGGTCGTCGTTGCGCAGGCGAGCAAATGCCTCGGCGGGAGAACCCGTCGCACAGACGTCCTCCATGAGCTCCGGCGGCAGCCACAGCGACGTGCCCTTGCCCTTAAACGCATGCTCAAACTGCTTTTTGACGTCATCGCCCTTCACAAAGGTCCCATCGGCAAGCTTAACGCCATCAAAACGAGCTGGCAGTGCCACGACCTGCGCTCCGCCCTCGACACGCCCCATCTGAGCCGCACCGGACGGCTTGCGCACGCCAAAACACTCGGCAACCGCTACGACCGGATACTCCAGACCCTTGGACGCATGCACGGTCATGATGCGCACCGCGCCGTCGCCCTCCTCGTTGAGGGCACCCGGGGCCTCCTTGCCCGCCAAGAAGCGGTCGAAGGCCAGCGCGATGGAACGCGGCGAGTTGCCGAACTCGGCCTCCTCCTCGGCCACGGCGTCGAGCGCCTTGAGCACGTTGGCGGCGATGGCCTTGCCCTCGGGGCCGCGCTGCGCCAGGCGCACGAACCAGCCGGAGGCATTGACCGCGTCGCGCGCGATGGCGGCGAACGAATCACGCCCCACGCGACGCAGTGCGTAGCGCAGCACCTCGCGGGCACGCGTCACAAGCGGCAAGCCCTGCAAGCCCGGCACATCGGAATCGCTCATGATGCCCATGTCGATATTCCGGCGCGAGGTCTCCCCCGTCTCGCCATCGAGCTTGGTCGCCAGCGCCAGGAACTCCTGGGCGCCGAGCGCAAACATCGGCGAGGCGAGCAGTGGCATAAGGCCCTGCGCCGTATCGGCCGGATTGGCGAGCGCGCAGACCAGGGCACGCACCGTCTGCACCTCGGCTGCCTGGGCAAAGACCGAGCCGCCTGCGATGACGCAGTCGAGCCCCTGATCGCGGAAGGCCTGGGCGTAGACATCGGCGTTGGTCATGCGGCCCAGCAGCAGTACCATGCCGCCCTGGGGCTGGCCGGCATCGGCGAGCGCGCGGAAGCGCTCGGCGATCGCGCGGGCCTTGGCCTGTGTGCGCTCCTGCATACTGCCGCCGGCAACAAAGAGGGCCTGGCGGCGCGAGGCGTCCGCCACCAGCGTGTCCTTGCGGCCGTCGCTCGCCTCAAGATCCAAAAAGCCCTGCATCAGGCCGCCGTCATCGCCGTCGAAGACGCGTGCCACGTAACGCAGCACCTCGTCATGGCTGCGGAAGTTGCGCACGAGTTTGACGAGTTCGCCGGCAGGGGCATCGGCCACGGCAGTCGCCTCGGGCGCGGCAGACGAGCCCACCTTGCGCTCCTGACGACGGAACACCTCGACCTCGGCGCCACGGAAGCGATAGATGGACTGCTGCGCATCGCCCACGGTGCACAGCGCGCGCTCCCCCGCACCCGTCAGGTAGCGTATCAGATCGACCTGCATCTGGTCGGTATCCTGAAACTCATCGATCATGACCATCTTAAAGCGGCCCTCGTACGCAGCACGGATGGCAGGGTAATCGCGCAGGGCCTCGTAGGCCATACGCAGCAGGTCGTTATTATCGAGGGCGGACTGGGCAGCCTTCAGCGCGCGATACTCAGCCTCCACGGAACGGGCCAGGCCCACCAGCGCATCGAGCGCCGGGCCACCGCAGGCAAGCACGATATTGATAAACGCATCGGCGGCCTCGGCCTTGAGCAGCTCGACCTGCTCCTTAGGGAATGCCTTGCTCGCGCGCGGCATGGTGCACGACATCATGAGTCGCGCTGCATCGGCCATGGTCTTGCCGCTCGCCTCGAACGCGTCAATGGCGTCGAGTGCCATCTGCGCCTTCTCGGTCGCGGCCTTGCTTGCGCCCAGCGCCGCGCGATAGGCATCGGCGAGTGCCGAGGTATCGGCCTGCCCGCGCGCCACGCACACGTCGTCCATACCGCCCGGCAACTGGCTCGACAGCTCCAGCAGGTCGCGCACCAGGCCCTTGATGGTCGCGCCAGCGCCAAAGGAACCGCCCTCGCCCGCCATGGGATACCAGGCATAGAGGGCCTTGAGCGATGCCGTGAGCTCGGGGGCGGCATCGGGCGCCGTCGCGCGGGCCAACACATGCTCAACAGCCTGGTCCATAAGCTCGTCGGTATCGGTGAGCACCGTGAACTCGGGGTCGATGCCCAGCTCCAGCGCATGCGCGCGCAGGATACGCGAGCACATGCCGTGAATGGTCGAGATCCACGCGTCGTCGACGGTCAGTGCTTCCTCGTCCATGCCCTCGTCGATAAGCGCACGGCGCACGCGGTCACGGATCTCGGCCGCGGCATCTTTGGTAAAGGTAATGGCGAGCACCTGGTCAAGATGTTCAACGAACGGACCGGATTCAGGCGAGAGCGCGTAGACGATGCGACGCGTGAGGGTAAAGGTCTTGCCCGAACCGGCGCCCGCCGAGACAAACAGCGGACGGTCGAGCGTTTTGACAATCTGCAGCTGTTGCGGCATCAAAGTCGAAAGATCCATGGTCTACACGTCCCTCCTTACAAACGTTCCTTCGTGGTTATACGAGCAGCGCGCATGCGCGGCCTGAGCCGACGTCGGGTCGACGGCGGCAACGTTGCCTGCCTCGAGCTCGCGCAGGCGCTCGGCGATGCCGGCCTCAACGCGATCGAGCAGGGCGTCGAAGTCCATGCTGCCACCCTCGCCGGGGAAACCTTTCTTAAGGCCCGGGATGCGACCGTCGCCGCGCTCTTCCTCGAGCAGCTCGGCGCTCGCGGCACCGCGCAACGCCGGCTTGCCGCCCTTGGTCGAAAAGTAGAGCGCCGCGCGGGTGTCCAAATCCAGCGCCCGGCGCATGGCCTGGGCGTAGATGAGCGTTTGGGTATGTGGTGGCAACCAGCGCGGATCGTCGATGGGCGCCGTGCCCGATTCCTCGTCGCGCACCGTGGGGTCGGCGAGCTTAAACTCCTCAACGCCCGTGCGATGCTTGTAGTCGATCACCACGGCACGATTCTCGGCGTCCACGTCCACGCGGTCGATGCGCCCGCCAAGCGGCCAACCGGCATACTCGACCTTGAGCTCGTTGAAGGCGAACTCCAGGTAGCGCGGGGCAAAGGGGGCAAGTGCCTCGGACTCGTAGGCAAGCACACCCTCCAGCTGCGGCAAGATCTCGGCCACCTGGCGTTCCTCCACCGCAGAGAGCGGCACCAGCGGGCCCTCCGTGCCGCGCTTGCCGGCGTGCTCGGCCAACGTCTCGTCAAAGACCTCGTGCAGCAGCTCCTGTGCGCGCGGCAGATTCTCGGGCGTCACGCGCTCCATGCCCTCTTGGGGCAGACGGGCATGCAGATGCTCCAGCACGTCGTGGACAAAGTTGCCCTTTTCCATGTTGCCAAAGCCCGCGTCGATCGACTGGGGCTTCACGCGGTACGAGACGAACCAGCATAGCGGGCAGGTCGAATAGGCCTCGATCTGCGAGGCGGACGTCAGACGCGGCACGAGCGGCGCGTCCTCACCCTCGCCATCGCGACGGCGCAGGACCAAATACGGCACGGCGTCGGCACTCAGATGCTGAGGGGCTTCACAGGTCACGCGCTCGCGCTTGAGGCCTTCACCTGCCGCGGGATCAAAGTCGGCGATGATATCGCCCTCGCCCACGCGCATGGGCTTGGCAGCGCCAGCGGCCTCGGCATGTGCCCACAGCTCGGTCCATACGGCTGCCGGGTAGCACTCGCGTGCCTGGCGATCGTGCGTCACACGGGCGAGCGCGACCGGACCGCTCGCCGCCTGCATCGCACGGCCAAAGCGCACGCGCAGCAGGGCAGCGGGCTCCAAAGACACGCCGTCGCGGCGCAGCTCGGCTGTCAACGTGGCAAGCGGGCCCTCTTCGTGCGAAAGCGGATAGCTGTCCAGGTCGACATCGGCAAACAGCACGGCATCGTAGCTGCCAGGGCGAAGAACCGACGCATCGGCAAGCGACGCGAAGCGCACTTGTGCTCGTGGTGTGCGATCGACCTCATAGGTCTCGTAATCGTAGGCGGTACTGCGCTTGTCCACCTTGGTTCGAACGCCGTCGAGAACCGGCACGGTCGCGGCCTGCGACACGTCGAGCGCGCGAGCATCGTTCATAAGGATGTCGATGGCATGGCGCAGCAAAGCCGTCTCTGCCTGGCGACGGGCCTGGCCGTCAAGGCCGCCTAGAGCGCGATCGGGCAACGCCTCGGCAACGGCAAGCATGGCCTTAAGCGCCGTCACGGGCTTGTCACGCCACAGCGCCTGGAACACGTCCGAGACCACGCACGGCACATTCTTAAACCAGTTATCGTCGCTGGCGGCCTTGCGAGCGCCCCTCACCTGGCCCTGCACGCTCTGCAGTAGGCTCTTGACGCCCGCAGTGGTCTTGCCGCGCGACAGGCGCATGTTCTTGTCGAAGCCGCGGGCGCTCGCGGCGTCGGAACCCGAAAGCGGGCTATAAATCCAGTCGGTAAGCTCTGGAGCGGGCCACCACTCGGTCTTGGAAGCGGTGCCCTCGTCGGCGGCTTTCATACGCTCGATCAGGTTGGCGAGCGCCGTAAACTGCCTGCCCGCGATGGACTGGAAAAACGCCGTGAACTCAGCCGTCTCGGCCGCAATGTGACGCGCCGCCAGACGAGAGGCGAGCTCACCGAACAGCTGGGGTGCCCGGGCAGAAACGGCAAGCACGCGCACGGGGTCGGCAGAGGCGCCGTCGACCCCGGAACCCCGGCACGTTTTTACCAGATCATCAATTGCGTCCGCATAAGCATGAGCACAGGCATGGGGGCCAGCGACCTCAATAAAGGCAGGCTGAGCGGCGGTCCCGTAAGCGGCATCAGACGCGCCGACACCCTCCCCTAGCGGCGCGATCTCAAACAACACATCGCGGGCATCAAATGCCGCGGCAAGCTCCTCGCGCATCGCCGCCTGCTCGCGGGCAAGCAGCACGACGACCTCTCCCCCATTGT
>DBFSAO010000028.1:0-3815 GCA_048500675.1 Collinsella sp. | reverse complement strand
TATGTTTTTGCCCGAATCAAACCGGCGCGCATCGCCTGTAGCGTCGGTCAACAGAGAGGAAACTACCATGGCTCATCCCGTAATTGATGCCGACGAGTGCATCGCTTGTGGCGTTTGCGTCGACTCCTGCCCCGCTGGCGTTCTGGAGCTCCAGGACGTCGCTACCGTCGCTGACGAGGACTCCTGCGTCGCCTGTGGCGCTTGCCAGGACGCTTGCCCCGCTGGCGCGATCACCGAGATCGTCGAGGAGTAACAACTCCCCCACCTGCACACTCAAAAGTACACCGTGCACAAAAGGAGGCCTCCGCATCGCCGCGGAGGCCTCCTTTTGCTTATATGGGCAGCTAATTTGGAGCGGGACCCTTGGCAGTTGCGGTGGAATAGTTCCTGTTTTATGTCTTGGATGCCGATTTAGGAACTATTTCACCGCAACTTATAGATGCGGCGTCGACTAGGACAAATCGTCTTCGTAGGGCATCAGGTCTGCCAAGTAGCCTTTCTCCTTGAGCATAGCCTCGATCTCGTCGAGGGTTTGCTCGTCCTCTGCCGCAATGCGATGGAAGTGATAGCCGCTCGTCACCGTTAGTAGTGGAAAGCTCTTGCCGCTCTCGATATCGTGCAGGTAGCGCTCAACATCGCGACGGTTGCGAATGTCCAGATCGGCTGTGATCTTGCCATACACGCGGTGGTTGACGATTACATTGAGCACGGCACCGCCCACGTCGACGATACTCGTGAGCTCATCACCTGCCTGCTCCACGCTGTGGCGAACCTTGACCAAGCGCGTGGGCACGGCGGGGCTGCTGGGGGCCTCCTGCAGCACATAACCACGGTTGGTCGCCACGATATCGTGCCCATCGGCGCGCAGCAGGGCGATGTCTTGCACGACAATCTGGCGGCTCACACCCACCTCGCGAGCAAGCGCGCTGCCCGAAACGGGCTCCGTGGCCCCCTCGAGCACGCCCATGATGGCACGGCGACGCTCGCGGGCGTCCATTATTTACCGTCCAGCAGACGCAGGTGCTTGAGCGAGAGGTCGAGAATCGGCGCAGAGTGCGTCAATGCCCCCGAGCTAATAAAGTCAACGCCCAGGTCGGCGAGCGCGCGGATATTGCTGACATCCACATTACCCGAGCACTCGGTCTTGGCGCGGCCGGCGATAAGCTCAATCGCGGCAGCCATGTCGTCGTGGGTCATGTTGTCGAACATGATGATATCGGCACCGGCCTCCACGGCCTCGCGTACCATGTCCAAGTTCTCGCACTCAATCTCGACCGTCGTGGTAAACGATGCGTGGGCACGTGCCATCTCGATCGCACGCGTCACACCACCGGCGGCGTCGATATGGTTGTCCTTAAGCATAACGGCCGTCGACAGGTTGTAGCGGTGGTTGCTGCCGCCACCGATCTCGACCGCGGCCTTCTCGAAGACGCGCATGCCCGGCGTGGTCTTGCGTGTGTCGACAAGCACGGTCTTGGTACCCTCGAGCGCCGCTGCCATGTTGTGCGTGTAGGTAGCGATACCGCTCATACGCTGTAGATAGTTGAGCGCCACGCGCTCGCCCGAAAGCAGCACGCGCGCGTCGCCGCGCACCTGGCCAACGTGGTCGCCGGCGTGCACCTCGTCACCGTCGGCAACATCAAACAGCACCGAGCTCTGCGGATCCAGCAGCTCAAAGGTGCGAGCGAACACGTCCAGGCCCGCGATGATGCCGTCGGCCTTGGCGATGAGCTCCACCGTGGCGGGGCGCGCCGTGGGGCACACGCTCGCCGTGCTCACGTCCTCAAAGGTGATGTCCTCGCGCAGGGCCTGCAAAATCAGATCATCGACGACGAGCTTCATGGTGATGGGATTCATGGTCTACTCCTCCACGGCCTGCGTACCGGCGGCACGGGCCAAATCATCGATTGCCAGGGAGTCGGCGCTCAGGGCGCGATGACGGCCATCAAGCGCGGGCTCGCCCGCCTGCTCCACGGCAAGCGACTCGCCGGTGCGCATACGCCAAGCGGCGCGACGGCCCCAAACCAGGGACTCGAGCAGACTGTTGGAAGCCAGGCGGTTTTTGCCGTGAACGCCGTTGCAGGCCGTCTCGCCCGCGGCGTAGAGCTCGGGCATCGAGGTGCGGCCGTCCTTGTCGACCCATACGCCGCCCATAAAGTAGTGCTGCGTAGGCGTGACGGGAATGGGCTCGTCCAGGATGTCGCGGCCATCCTCCAGGCAGCGCGCGCGGATATTGGCAAAGTGTCCGGTCACCACGTCGCGATCGACGGGAGCAAAGCTCAGCCATTCGTGCTCGGTGCCGTCCTGCTTCATCTGCTCGCGGATGGCGGCGGCAACAACGTCGCGCGGCTGCAACTCGTCGGTAAAACGCTCGCCGGCGGCATTGAGCAGAATCGCGCCCTCGCCGCGGCAGCTTTCGCTGATCAGAAACGTGCGACCCGGCTGCGGCGAGAACAGTCCCGTGGGGTGGATCTGCACGTAGTCCAGGTGCTCCATCTTAATACCATGCTCCTGAGCGATGTAGCAGGCATCGCCCGTGAGCTGTGGATAGTTGGTCGAGTGGTCGTATACGCCGCCGATGCCGCCCGTTGCCCACAGCGTGTGACGGGCATGGATCTTAAACGGCTCGCCGGCATGCGCGCCCTCGGCGGCATTTACCAGCTCGTCAGCGGGACGAACCGAGTTGTCCTCGTCCACGGCGACGGCGACGACGCCGGCGCACACCGTGGCGCCATCGCGCTCGGCAGTCAGGATGTCGGTCATGGCAACGTGTTCGAGAATCTGCACGTTGTCCAGTTTGCGGACAGCCTGGAGCAGCTTGGTCGTAATCTCCTTGCCCGTAATATCGGCATGGAAGGCAATGCGCGGGCGGCTGTGCGCGCCCTCGCGGGTAAAGTCGAGGCTGCCGTCGGCCTTGCGCTCAAAGTCCACGCCCATGGCCAGCAGGTCGTTGATGACCGAACGGCTCGAGCGGATCATGATGTCTACACTCTCGCGGCGGTTCTCGTAATGGCCGGCGTGCATGGTGTCCTCAAAGAAGGCATCGTAGTCAGAACCCTCGGGCAGCACGCAGATGCCGCCCTGCGCGAGCATCGAATCGCACTCATCGACAGCGCCCTTGGAGAGCATGATTACGCGCGTGCTCGTCGGCAGGTTGAGAGCCGCGTACAGGCCCGCTACGCCGCAGCCGGCAATGACGACGTCGCACTCCATATCGGGGTATTGCTTGGTTTCCACAGGAATCCTCTCCCTTGAATGTGACATAAGGGACCGTCCCTCATGCCACATTGTTCTAACGCGCTGCGTACTCGAGCATGCGGTCGAGCGTGAGCTTGGCCTGATCGGCAGCCTCGCCCGACACGCCGATCTGCACCTCGCCCTCGCCTGTCTCCAGGCAGTGCACGAGCTTTTCGAGCGTGATGAGATCCATGTTGACGCAGGTGGGCTGCACCGCGGGGAAGTAGAACTTCTTGCCGGTGCCCTGGCAGCGGCGCTCGAGCTCGTAGAGCACGCCGCGGACCGTCACGATAATAAACTCGCTCGCGTCGGACTCCTCGGCATACTTGATGATGCCGGCGGTGGAGCCGATGTAGTCGGCCTCGGCAAGGACGTCGGCCTTGCACTCAGGATGCGCCAGCACGAGCGCGTCGGGGTGGGCCTCCGTCGCGTCGACAATCTGCTCGACGGTGATGATGTGATGGCGCGGGCAGTAGCCGTTGTTGAGGATGACGTGCTTTTGCGGCACCTGCTCGGCTACGAAGCGGCCGAGGTTTTGGTCGGGAATGAACAGGATATGCTGCTGCGGCAGCTCGGAC
>DBFSAO010000027.1:0-14639 GCA_048500675.1 Collinsella sp. | reverse complement strand
TCGACGAGCTTGCCGAGCGTCTGGCCGCAGCGCCCGCGCTGGTAGGCGAGAACCTGGTCAAGACCGTGAGCTGCCCTGCGCCTCACGAGTTTGTGGTCGCCGACCTGCCTGCCACGCATGACTTTGCGCTTGCGGTTGCCGCTCCTGCCCGTCATAAAGTGGTCGCCTACGACTGCGGTGTGAAGCGCGGCATTCTGGAGGGGCTGGTCCGCGCCGGCTGCGACCTTACCGTCGTGCCGTGGGATACGCCCGCGAGTGAGGTGCTCGACATGAATCCCGATGGCGTCTTTTTGTCCAACGGCCCCGGCGACCCTGACGCCGTGGTGGAGACCTACGAGCAGGTGCAGCAGCTGATCGACAAGGTGCCGGTCTTTGGTATTTGTCTTGGTCACCAGATGATCAGCCTGGCCTGCGGTGCCCAGATGGAAAAGCTTAAGTTTGGTCACCGCGGCGGCAACCAGCCGGTCATGAACCTGGTAAGCCGTCGCGTGGAGATCACCGCGCAAAACCATGGCTTTGGCCTGCTGTTCCCCAGCTTGGGCAAGCTTGTCCCCGAGCTTTCCGGCGGCGAGACCGAGCATGCGGCCGACGGCGACCTGCGCGCCTGGGTGCGTCGCGGCATCGCGCCGGTCGTGATGAACGAGCGCTTCGGCCGCATTCGCCTGACGCACGTGAATCTCAACGACGGCACCGCCGAGGGCATCCAGCTGCTCGACGCCCCGTGCTTCTCGGTCCAGTACCACCCCGAGGCCTCGCCCGGCCCCACCGATGCCCACTATCTCTTTACCGCCTTTACGCGACTCATGGACGGCGAGGAGAACTACCTGGACATCGACACCGCGAAGGACCGCCTTGCCGGCTGGAATTTCGCCGACGATGGTTCCGCCGTTCTACCGAACGGCGGACCGGTCGACGCTGCGGCTGCATCTGGCACATCATCTTGCCGTTCTGCTTCGGACGCGCGGGCATAAGCCCAGCGCGCCCTCGCATCACGGCAACCTGATGCACCAGTTGCACCCTCGCTGACTTTTCCAAAACATTGAGTCAGCCTCTCTAGGAGGTTTTAAACATGCCGAAACGTACTGACATCAAGCGCATCCTCGTTATTGGTTCGGGCCCCATCGTTATTGGCCAGGCCTGTGAGTTCGACTACTCCGGCGCCCAGGCCTGCAAGGTGCTCAAGGAGGATGGCTTTGAGGTCATCCTGGTCAACTCCAACCCGGCGACCATCATGACCGACCCGGGTCTTGCCGACCGCACCTATGTCGAGCCCATCACCGCCGAGTTTATCGAGCGCGTAATCAAGAAAGAGCGCCCGGACGCGCTGCTGCCCACGCTGGGCGGCCAGACCGGTCTGAACGCCGCCGTCGAGCTGGCGAAAGACGGCACGCTCGACAAGTACGGTGTCGAGATGATCGGCTGCGACCTGGCCGCTATCGAGCGCGGCGAGGACCGCAAGCTCTTTAACGAGGCCATGGCCGAGATTGGCCTGGAGGTCGCGCGCTCGGGCTATGCCTACAGCGTGGCTGATGCCGAGGCTATCGCCGAGCGCGTGGGGTATCCCTGCGTACTGCGCCCGAGCTTTACCCTCGGCGGCGCCGGCGGCGGCATCGCTCACACCCACGAGGAGCTCGTCTCCATCGTGAGCCAGGGCCTGGAGCTCTCGCCCGCTCACGAGGTGCTGGTCGAGGAGTCCATCGAGGGTTGGAAAGAGTATGAGATGGAGGTCATGCGCGACCACGCCGGCAACGGCATCATCGTGTGCTCCATCGAGAATCTCGATCCCATGGGCGTGCACACCGGCGACTCCATCACCGTGGCGCCGGCGCAGACACTAAGTGATCTTGAGTACCAGCGCATGCGTGTCGCCTCGCTCGCCATTCTGGAGAAGATCGGCGTCGAGACCGGTGGCTCCAACGTGCAGTTTGCCGTGAACCCCAACACCGGTCGCTTGATCGTCATCGAGATGAACCCGCGCGTGAGCCGTTCGTCCGCGCTGGCCTCCAAGGCCACGGGTTTCCCCATCGCCAAGGCCGCCGCGCGCCTTGCCGTGGGCTACACGCTCGACGAGATCGTCAACGACATCACCAAGGCTACGCCCGCCTGCTTTGAGCCCACGATCGACTACTGTGTGGTCAAGGTGCCGCGCTTTGCCTTCGAGAAGTTCAAGGGTACCGACCCCACGCTCACCACGCGCATGAAGGCCGTGGGCGAGATTATGGCGATCGGCCGCACCTTTGAGGAGGCCTTTGGCAAGGCTATGCGCTCGCTGGAGGATGGCCACCAGGGCATTTGCGCCGGTGGCAAAGAGGGTGCCGATAAGCTGAGCGACGACGAGCTTGCTCAGGCCGTGGCAACCCCGACCGAGCATCGCATCTTCTTTGTGGTCGAGGCCCTGCGTCGTGGCTGGGACATCGCTCGCATCCATGCCATCTGCGGTATCGATCCGTGGTACCTCAACCGTATCAACGATATGGTGCAGGTCCAGGAGAGCATCCGCGACCTGCGTGTGGAGGATATCGACGCCGACGCGATGCGCCTGCTCAAGCAGTACGGCACGAGCGATGCCGAGATCGCTGCGCTGACCGGCTCGGACGAGCGCTTTGTGCGCGCCTATCGCAAGGGTCTGGGCGTGGTTCCCAGCATGAAGACGGTCGATACCTGCGCTGCGGAGTTCTCGAGCGCCACGGAGTACCACTACAAGACGTACGAGAACATCTACCGCACGAGCCCGGATGCCAAGAAGTGCGTGGCTCCCGACGAGACCACGCCGGCGGACAAGCCCAAGGCGATGATCCTGGGCGCCGGCCCCAACCGCATTGGCCAGGGTATCGAGTTCGATTACTGCTGCGTGCACGCGAGCTATGCGCTGGCGGCCCGCGGCTTCGAGACCATCATGGTCAACTGCAATCCCGAGACCGTCTCGACCGACTACGACACGTCCGACCGCCTGTACTTTGAGCCGCTCACCTACGAGGACGTCATGGACGTTATCGATGTTGAGCGCCCCGACGGCGTCGTGGTGACGCTCGGCGGCCAGACTCCGCTTAAGCTGGCGCGCATGCTCGAGGAGAGTGGCGTGAACATCATGGGTACCAAGCCCGATGCCATCGACTTTGCCGAGGACCGCGAGCGCTTCGCCGCTCTGCTCGACAAGCTGGGCATCATGTACCCGCCGGCGGGCCAGGCAACCTCGTTTGAGGAGGCCGAGGCCGTGGCCGCGCATATCGGCTACCCGCTGCTGGTGCGTCCGAGCTACGTGCTGGGCGGCCGCGGCATGATGATCGCCTACGATGCCGAGCATCTGCGCGATTACATGGCCGAGGCCGCGCGCATTAGCCCCGACTACCCGGTGTATCTGGACCGCTTCTTGGAGGGTGCGATTGAGTCCGATGTCGACGCCCTGTGCGATGGCGAAGAGGTCTACATCGGCGGCATTCTGGAGCATATCGAGGAGGCCGGTATTCACTCCGGCGACTCTGCGACCTGCATCCCGCCGTTCAGTTTTAGCGAGAGCCTGCAGACAAAGCTTCGCGAGACCACCCGTCGCATCGCGATGGCGCTGGGCGTACGCGGCCTGGTCAACGTGCAGTACGCCATTAAGGGCGAGACCGTCTATGTGATCGAGGCCAACCCGCGTGCCAGCCGTACCGTGCCGTTTATCTCCAAGGCCACCGGCGTGCCGCTGGCCAAGTGCGCGGCGCGTATCATGGCAGGCGATTCCATCGCGAGCCTGGGCCTGCCGAGCGACGAGCGTCAGCTGGACTGGTTCTGCATGAAGGAAGCCGTTATGCCCTGGGGCCGTTTCCCGGGCGCCGACGTTATCCTGGGTCCCGAGATGAAGTCGACGGGCGAGGTCATGGGTATCGCCAAGAGCTATCCCGAGGCATATGCCAAGACGCAGCTGGCGATTGACTACAAGCTGCCCGACCCGAGCGCCGGCAAGGTGTTCATTAGCGTGTGCGACCGCGACAAGCGTCATATCCTTTCGGTCGCGCGTATCCTGCGTTACCTGGGCTTTGACATCTGCTCCACCGAGGGCACGGCGCGCGTGCTGCGCGGCGGCAACGTGACCTGCGAGGTTGTGGAGAAGATCAGCGGCCCGCACGATGGCGAGCGTCCCAACATCGGCGACCTGATCGCCGACGGCAAGATCGCAGTGATTATCAACACGCCGTACGGTCCGGGTTCGCGCGGCGACGGCTATCTGCTGCGCACCGAGGCCGTGCGCCGCGGCGTGACCTGCGTGACCGCGATGTCTGCTGCCAATACGTACGTGAGCGCCATCGAGGCTGTGCGCGAGGACCAGCAGGGTCACGGCAGCGCCAACGACATGGGCATGGACGTCATCGCCCTGCAGGACCTGCCGCAGTACACGGTGTAGGGTGACCTGTCCGGCCGGGGCGGGGGCCGAGTTTCCCCCCTTCGCTCCGGCTGCAAGCAGAGTCGCTCAGTGGGAAACTCGGCTCCCCCGCCCCGGCCTGCGGTGACTTGGTTGTGCCGTGTGCTGCAGAAGGGGCTTTGTGCGTCCGGTGGCAATCAGGGTTCCGGCAACGGTGGGCAGACATCCGGCGGTTCGAACGATGGCGCCCAGGCGGGAAAGCCCGCTGGTGACAAGGCTCAGGGTGGCAAGTCCGCTAACTCACTTGCGAGCACCGGTGATCAAACGGTGGCGACCGTCGCCGCGATCGGCGGCCTGGGTGCCGCGATCGCCGCAATCGGAGTCTTCCTTGCTCGTTTCCGCCGCAAGGAAGACTAGCGCGAGCGATTGACAATCGCACACGTTTCCCAAGAGGGCCGCGGTAACCGTCGCGGCCCTCACTTTACCGGAGCGGTCTGAGGACTCGCGTCTTTCGCTTCGGACTGCTGCGCAGGGTCAATCAGGCGGAGATCTCACCCGTGTCGGGTTTGCGATAGCTTGGCGAATATAATTACGCGAAATCTAGGATTTCTCAAAAACGCGAAGTAGATGATATATTGTACTTCGCGTTTTTCAGTTAATCTTAATTTTGCGAAGTGGATTGCCATGAGACTTATTAATCGACCGTTCTATATGGATAAGCTCTCCAAGGTGGCGGGTTCGCCAGACATCAAGGTGATTACCGGAATCAGGCGATGCGGAAAATCGAAATTGCTTGAGGCGTTTGCCAGCCAACTTCGTTCAAACGACCCCTCGGCCAACGTCATACACGTCAACTTCAATCTACTTGAGTTCGAGCCGTTGGCGGAATACCATGCGCTGCATACATATGTGGAAAAGCATTATATCGAGGGTTGCCGGAATATCGTCATGATCGACGAGGTCCAGATGTGTGAAGGGTTCGAGCGGGCTATCAACAGTCTTCATGCGTCAGAGAAATATGACATTTACATCACGGGGTCGAATGCCTTTCTTCTCTCAAGCGACCTCTCGACGTTGTTCACGGGAAGAACGGTGGAGATCGAGGTCTTTCCGTTTTCACTTGCGGAGTTCTCGGCGTATCACGAGATCACTTCTCCAGCCGAGGCCCTTGCTCGCTATGTCCGCGAGGGAGGAATGCCGGGTTCCTATATCTACCAGGACGAAAGGATGCGTTTCTCATACATCTCGGATGTGCTTGAAACTCTTATCCTGCGCGACATCAGACAAAAATATCGTATACGTAATGCGGAGCAGCTTAAACGTTCCTGCGAGTTCCTGATGGATAACGTCGGAAACATCTCTTCTCTCAAGGGGATGGCGGCTGAGCTGTCACGAGCGAACCTTAAGATAAGCGACAAGACGCTGGCTGTGTATATCGACTACCTGTGTGATGCGTTTGCGTTCTACCGGTTTCGTCGCTTTGACGTCTCAGGAAAGAAATACCTGTCGACGGGAGATAAATACTACCTGGCCGACCACTCGTTTCGCTACGCCGCGCTTGGTACGAAAAAGCTCGATTTTGGCCATGTTTACGAGAATATGGTGGCAATCGAGCTTATGCGCCGCGGATGGGAAGTCTACGTGGGCGTTCTCTACCAAAAGGAAGTAGACTTTGTCGCCATCAGGCGTGACCGCCGTGTCTATATCCAGGTGAGTGACGACATTTCCCAAGAAGCGACGCTTGAGCGTGAGCTTGATCCGCTGCGACGGATTCGAGACGCCTATCCCAAGTGCGTCATCGCCCGAACAGGGCACGAAACGACTGATTGGGATGGCATCAAGGTCGTCGACCTGGCACGATGGCTTATGGGTGAATCAGGCGAGCTGGCCGTCTAGCACGCGATGACGCGGGCTGGAACGAACGAGCGAGGATTCCGTCCCGCGAGGAGGCCAATACGGCCCTCTTCGAGGGACGGAATCCTCGCTCGATCTCTTGGCGGGACATTTTGCTCGGTCGATGATCAACGGTTGGTGGAAAGCGATGCCTCGTCCGTGCCACTATTCCGTGATTGCTGGTATTTTCTGCATGCTAAAATGAATGCATAAAAGACTTTATATTTGGAGGTCTCGATGCCTGCTTTAAAGATGCTCGACAATCTTGTTCCCATCAGCGATTTCAGTCACGGTAAGGGTCCCGCTGCGTTTTCGAGAGTGAGCAACGACAACCCGGTTGTAGTTTTGAAACACAACAAGCCGGCGTTCGTTATCGTGACGCCCGATGAATACCGAGAGGCTAAGCAGGCGGAGGAGGACCTCGCCTTGTTGACGTTGGCCCTTAAGAGGACGGCTGCGACAAGCGATGATGAACTCGTTTCCCTATCTGATGTTATGGCAGAGTTGGGTGTGGGCCAGGACGAACTCGATCAGATGGATGAGGTCGAGTTTGAATGAGCGGGTACGAAGTCGCTTTCTACCCGGATACTCTCAAGGATCTCAAGCGTCTCGATGGTTCCCAGCGAAAACACGTGTTTAAGGCTATAGAAAGAATCAGAACGAACCCATTGCCGCAGAACGAAGGCGGATTCGGCAAGCCTCTTGGAAACAAGGCAGGCACGGATTTGACGGGCTTCATGAAAATCAAGCTCAGGGGAAGTGGCATTCGGATTGTGTACCGCCTCATTATAATCAAAGGAAAAATGGCCATCGTAGTGGTAGGCGCTCGTGAAGACATGGAAGCGTACCGAACCGCCCAAAGGCGTGCGATTGATTTCGAGAAGTGGGCGGAAGAGGCTCTCTAACTTCATGGGCGAAAACAGGAATGCAGCGATGTGCTTCAGGTGTGCGAGTTTTGAAAGGCTCTGGTGATTCGGAGGTCCGCCAGAGCCTTTTTCTATCTGTGGACATTCCTCTTGGACAGTTAGTTCAGATACGTATTTTTCAGAGGACGTGTGGAGGCCAATTTGGGCACAATTGAGCTATTTTTGATAGTCTGGACCGACAAGGCCGCGCGGGCAATAGCGAGAAAGACCTATTATTAGATCTAAAGCGACTTAAAACCAGTTTGTTAGCGCCAATTAGCACCGCCAAAATATACGTATCTGAACTAACTGTCCACCACCCTCCAACAACCTCCTATTTCAAATCAAATCAGCCACCGTGCGTCATGGATATTCCCGGTGGGTCGCGGGGTGGCGGCTACGACTTTCCCTCAGGATAATTCGCGAAGCCCGTTTTCCGAGGAAAGGTATTGGTTATGTAATACCAGTTAAACAGTAAAACTATGCTTAAGTGGTATCTGGCTGGAGAACCAATTGGTATGGTTGGTTAGACCCACTTCGCCATCTACGTTCATTTTTATACCGCTGGGAGAATTCCAAACTTAATTTGCGCAACTGCTCATGTATGCTGATTCAACCTTATAGGTGGCTATCTGGTTACTACCAGTTGACCCCTTGGTAACGGGTGGGCCAATTGTACGGAATGTACCGAACACCCCCCCGTTGATGCGTTCGCCCATGCTGCGGGGCGCGCGTCCGCGACACTTCCGCATGTCGGAGGGAAGGAGTCCAGGTGCGTAGGAATTCCATTTTTACGAAACGGTGGGTGAAGGGAAGCGCGGTCCTCGTCGCAACAGCGGCGACTCTCGTGTTCGCTAGCCCCCAGCAGGCGATTGCCACGCCGCTTAAGGGCGTCGACTCGGCGACCGTGTCTCAGTCCGCCTCGAACGTCGTCGACATCGATTTCGCCGACGGCATCAAGGGCCGTATCACATTTCTAGAGGACGGCATTTTCCGTTACAATGTCGACCCCAAAGGCGAGTTCTCTGAGTATGCCACGCCGCGTAGCAAGTCCCACACGGCTAAGATTCAGGCCCAGCCCGACACCTCGGATACCTACAGCAAGCCGAGCGCGACGGTTGTCGACAAGGGTGACACTATCGAGATCACCGGTGGAAAGGCGACCGTGATTCTGGACAAGGCGACTGGCAAGATGAGCATCAAGTCGGGCGACCGTGTCGTGGTCTCCGAGTCCGCGTCCCTCGACCTTGATAAGAAGGGCACCGTCCAGACGCTCGCCAAGGCGAAGTCCGAGAACTTCTTTGGCGGCGGTACTCAGAACGGCCGCTTCCTGCACACCAACCAGACCATCGCCATCTCCAACACCAACAACTGGACCGATGGCGGCGTTGCTTCGCCCAACCCGTTCTATTGGACGAGTGACGGCTACGGCGTGCTCCGAAACACGTTCGCAGAAGGTTCCTACGACTTCGGTTCTACGGATGCATCGACGGTCACGACTTCGCACAGCGAGAATGAGTTCGATGCCTACTACTTCGTGGCGACCAACGATGGCGCCTCGAACGTGGCAACCGAGATGCTGCAGGACTACTACAAGGTAACCGGTAATCCGGTGCTGCTGCCCGAATACGGTTTCTACCTGGGTCATCTGAATGCCTATAACCGTGATGGCTGGTCAACGACTTCGGGTCAGAAGAAGTGGGAGACCAAGGGCAGCAAGTCCTCGAGCGAGAAGGGCGACGTTAAGTACGAGTCTGGCATGGCGACGGGCTACAAGCTCGACGGCACGCTTGCGTCCGAGACGCTCAACGGTGAAGGTCCTACGGTCGATACCGAGAACATGAAGGCGACCGATTTCGACCGCCAGTTCTCTGCCCGGCAGGTTATCGATGACTACGAGGACAACGACATGCCGCTCGGCTGGTTCCTGCCGAACGACGGCTACGGTGCCGGTTATGGCCAGAACGGTTACTACAAGACCGGCGGCGTCAACTCCGACGGAACGAGTTCTGCCGAGCGCCTCAACGCCGTGCGCGCCAACGTCGACAACCTTAAGAAGTTCACCGAGTACGCTAACTCCAAGGGCGTGAGCACGGGCCTGTGGACCCAGTCCAACCTTGAGCCCGATAGCAACTCCGAGACTCCGTGGCACCTGCTTCGCGACTTCGACGCCGAGGTCAAGACGGGAGGCATCACTACCCTCAAGACCGACGTCGCCTGGGTTGGCTCTGGCTACTCTTTTGGTCTTAACGGCATCAAGACGGCTTATGACACGGTGACGACCGGCGCCAACAAGCGCCCCAACATCATTACGCTCGATGGTTGGGCCGGCACGCAGCGCTTTGGCGGCATCTGGACCGGCGACCAGTACGGCGGCAACTGGGAGTACATCCGCTTCCATATCCCCACGTATATCGGTCAGAGTCTTTCGGGCAACCCCAACATCGGCTCCGACATGGACGGCATCTTTGGCGGCGACCCCATCATCTCGGCACGCGACTACCAGTGGAAGACGTTCACGCCCTCTATGCTCGACATGGACGGTTGGGGCACCTACCGCAAGTCGCCCATGACGCACGGCGATCCCTACACGGGCATCTCGCGCTTCTACCTCAAGCTCAAAGCGCAGCTCATGCCCTATATCTACACGAGTGCGGCTTCGGCGGCCAACATCGACACGGGTAACGGCGATACCGGCCTGCCCATGATCCGCGCCATGCTGCTCTCCGACAACTCCGAGTACGCCGCGAGCACTTCGACGCAGTACCAGTATATGTTCGGTGAGAATTTCCTGGTTGCGCCGGTGTATCAGGATACCCAGGCAGATGACAAGGGCAATGACGTTCGCAACGGCATCTACCTTCCCAACTACGGCACCGATGATAATCCCACCATCTGGATCGACTACTTCTCGGGTAAGCAGTACCGCGGCGGCCAGGTCCTCAACAACTACGATGCTCCGCTCTGGAAGCTGCCGCTCTTTGTAAAGGCCAATTCCATCGTGCCGATGTATGCCGAGAACAACAACCCCGAGGCTGTGACCGAGACCAACACCAAGGGCACTGACCGCAGCCAGCGTATCGTCGAGTTCTTCGCCACCGAGGGTGAGGGCAGCTTCACGCAGTACGAGGACGACGGCTCCTCCATCGAGAACAAAACGACTGAGGACAATGCCTACGGCACGATCGACAATATCTCTTACGGTGACCATGTGAGTACCGTCTTTAGCTCCAAGGCCACGGGCGGCACCGCAACCTTTACCGCTGCGGCGTCCCAGGGCAGCTATAGTGGTTACGATTCCAACCGTACCACGACCTTTGTGGCCAACGTGTCCGCCAAGCCTGCGAGCGTCATCGCCAAGAATGGCGGCACTGCGCTCAACGTGACCGAGGTCGACTCACAGGAGGCTTTCGACGCCGCGACCCCCGAGGCTGGCCAAGCGGTCTACTTCTACAACGAAAGCCCCAACCTCAACCACTACGGCAGCGATGCGGACAGCACCGAGGCCGAGAAGGGCGAGAGCTTCAACGACACTAAGATCACCACGAACCCCAAGGTCTACGTCAAGTTTGCGAAGACCGATGTCGCTGCAGCGGAGCAGACGCTCGAGCTGGGCGGTTTCGTGAACGCCGACGCCACGCTCGCGGCCGACCGCCTCAACGAGAACCTCTCCGCACCAGCGAACCTTGCTGCCCCCGAGGACGCCACGACTCCCACGAGCATTAAGCTCACCTGGGGAAAGGTCGATGGTGCTACCTCCTACGACCTTAAGGTCGATGGCACCGTGTTCGCCGTGGGCGATGCAGCGGAATTCACGCATACCGATCTTGCCTACAATAGCAAGCACACCTACCAGATCCGTTCGCGCAACGCCGAGGGCTACTCCCGTTGGAGCGATGTGCTCGCGGCGAACTCCGCCCTCGACCCATGGCGGAACGTGCCCGAGGCCGAGAAGATCACCTGGGAGGGCTCGATCTACGGCAGCCATAAGGCCGATCTCGCCTTCGACCATGAGTTCCAGACGAGCGACGGCGGCTTCCACTCCGGCGGCAACGACCTGGGCAAGGCGCTCACCGTCGACTACGGCCGCGCCTACAAGCTCGACAAGCTCGAGTACTATCCGCGTACCGACGCCGGCAACGGCACTGTGACCAAGATGCGCATCGAGACGAGTCTCGACGGTGTCCATTGGACGAGCCAGGAGGTCGATTGGGAGCGCTCCGCCGCCTGCAAAACGGTGACGTTCGACGGCGCCGTGGCCGCACGCTACGTGCGTATGACGCCGCTCGCTTCGGTTGGTAACTTCTTCTCCGCGTCCGAGATCGCCATCTACAAGGCCGATGGTACGGACGGCTTTGCTGTGGGTTCCAACCTCAACAAGGCAACGATCTCCGATGGCGACTTTTCCAACATGAAGAATTATCTGGGTCTCGAGAACCGCGAGCCCGATACCTCGACGTTCGACTCGCAGATTCGCGACCACTTTGCCGATCTCAACGGCAACGGGGTCTATGATGTCTACGACTACTCGTTTACCATGGCGGGGCTTGATGGCGGCACCAAGCAGAAAGGCAAGGTCGCCGGCAAGCTCGCGGTGATTCCGAGCAAGACCGAGGTCGATGCCGGCGATGAGATCACCGTCGATGTCTATGCGGCCGACGCCAAGAACGTCAACGCCCTGGGCGCGCTCGTCAACTTTAAGAGTGACCAGTTTGAGTTTGTGTCCGAGAGCATCTCGCAGGATGGTTCGACCGCCGGCATGGAGAACCTGTCGCGCGAGAAGGTCCAGTTCGCGGACGGCACACAGACCATCAACCTCGCCTTTGCCAACCGCGGCGACGGCAAGCTCTACAACGGCACTGGCGCGGTGGCGAGCTTCAAACTCAAGGCCAAGACGGCCGGCAAGGTTGAACTGCCCTCGACGTCTTGGCTCATCGGTCCGGCGTGCGATGCGCTCGAGTTTACGAGTGACGGTACCGTGACGATGCCGGACGTTCCGCAGCCCACGGTTGCCGAGTACGGTCAGGATGCCTTCAACATCACGATGACCAACGACGAGCTCACGACCGACGACGGTTCCAACGTCGAGAAGCTTATTCAGCAGAAGAGCTATAACGCGCTGTTCGATAACGATGAGGGCGACAACGGCTTTGAGTTCCTGTGGAACTGGAGCGGCAACTGGGACAGCGAGGGCAAGCTTCCGAGTTACGTGAAGCTTCCCACCACGATGACATTTGCCTTTAAGACACCATCGAAGCTCGATGCCGTTGAGGTCGTCAACCGCGACGGCGGTAACGGCACCGTGCAGAAGATCAAGGCCGTCGTGACGTTCGAGGATGGCTCGACCCAGGAGTTCGCGGGTGGGGAGTACGATTCCTTCCAGGCTCGCTACGCCTTTGGCCTCTCTGCCGAGAACAAGGGCAAGAAGGCGACTAAGGTCGAGATCACGCCGCTTGAGGCATCGGGTGACCAGATGCTCACGCTGCGCGAGATCAACTTCAACTACACGCAGGGTGTCGAGGCCATCGAGGGTATCGAGCTGGGCAAGAACCAGACCGAGTTCTTTGAGGGCGACGTTACGCTCGTCGACGCTAAGGCCACGCCCGAGAGCGCCGGCTACCCCTATGTGACGGTCGAGAGCTCCGACTCCTCTGTGGTGAGCGTCTCCGCTGTTCAGGCCGGCGATAGCGTGAACTACTACTTGCGTGCCAACAAGGCCGGCAAGGCAACGATCACGGTGGCGTCAGTGCTCGACCCCTCCAAGACCGCATCCTATGAGGTCGAGGTCAAGGCTGGTGTCGACACCTCTGCGCTCATGGCGGCGCTTTCCAAGGCCGCGGGCTACAGCGAGTCCGTCTACACCAAGGATTCTTATGCAGCTCTCACCGCTGCGGTCGAGGCGGCTCAGAAGCTTCTCGACGGCGGCCAGGGCAGCTATAGCAAGAAGGATGTCGCAGACGCTACGACCAAGATCGAAAAGGCAATCGACGGCCTCAAGATGCGCCCCGTTGATGAGAAGAAGCTCATCAACACGCCCGAGAACCGCGAGAACGTCAAGGTGACCGGCTTCTCGAGCGAGGCCGACTATGAGGGCAGCAACGCCGTCAACGCTCTTGACGGCGATGAGCAGACGCTCTGGCACAGCGACTATGCTTATAAGACCGGTATGCCCCAGCACCTGACCGTCGACCTGGGCCGCGACTACGATCTCACCGACGTCACGTTCCTGCCGCGCCAGGACGGCGGCACGAACGGCGATATCTTTGAGGCCGAGGTGCTGGTCTCCGACACCGCCGACGGTTATGAGATGGGCACCGCCGCGTCGATGGGTACGTTTACCTTCGACAACGACGGCCGCGTGCTCACCGACCGTGGCGACTGGAAGCAGATGAGCTTTGGTGCCGCGCGCGGTCGCTACGTGACCGTCAAGGTGCTCCACGCCGGCGGTGGCAGCGTTGACGCCTACTGCAGCATGGCGGAACTCAAGTTCTACGGTGCGGCCGTTCCCGATCCGGTGGCGAAGGACGACCTCACTGCCGCGATTGAAAAGGTTGATGCCGAGGTTGCAGCCGGCGACCTTAAGGCCAGTGACTACACCGAGGCTTCCTGGACCGCGTTCCAGAACGCCTTGGCGAGCGCCCGCGCCATCCTGAGCGACGAGAACGCCACGCAGGACGAGGTCGACCAGGCACTCAAGGCGCTCGAGGATGCCCGTGACGCGCTCGAGAAGACCCCGGTGACCCCAGTTGAGAACCCGACCAAGAAACAGCTCAAGGCCCTGGTCAAGCAGGCGAAGGAGACTGACACCAAGGGAAAGACGGCCGAGTCCGTCAAGGCCCTGACGGATGCCATTACCTACGCCGAGGATGTCTTGGGTGATGAGAATGCTTCCGACACCCAGCTCCAGGCGGCTTATGACCAGCTCAAGCTGGCCATCGAGGGCCTTAAGGATGCCGACTCCGGCAACCAGGGCGGTTCGGGCAACCAGGGTTCCGGCAATGGCTCGAACGGCGGCAGCCAGGCGGGCAAGCCCGCAGGCGACAAGGCCCAGGGCGGCAAGAAGAACGGTTCGGCGATCCCCGTTACTGGCGATCAAACGGCGGCAACTGTCGCGACTGTCGGTGGCCTTGGAGCCATCATCGCTGCGATCGGTGCCTTCTTCCACCGTCGCAATAAGGCTGAGTAGTCCCAGCGACAACTAAGCAAACGTGCCCGCCGTCCCACCCAAGGACGGTGGGCACGCTTTTTTATTTCAGCTAACGTACGTCCTGGCAATCCCCGGTAGGTCGAGGGGTGCTTTGCGGGCGGGCCAGGCTTTATCTGAACGACTTTGCGAAGCAACCGGAGTGAAGATAAAGCGGTTGATTTTCAATCTCAACGCAACAGCCTGAACGGACCCCGCGTTTCCGCAGCTAGCGCAACGCGGAAATAGCTCCCGGCACCTGGCCATCACTTCGTTTCCGCAGGTGGAGGGGCTGTGGAGTCCGGTGCCCCCATGC